>NZ_VRUT01000109.1:0-16341 GCF_008039465.1 Methylobacterium sp. WL120
GCGCAGCCGTCGCTCGGCCGCGCCGGCCCGCCTGGCGTCCGCGCCGGCGACAAGCGGCGGCGCTCCTACGCCGCCTGCAACCGCGCCTCGCATGCGCGCGCGCTCCAGGGCGGCCGCCGCCGCCGCTTCCTGATCCGGTGCAAGCTCGGCTACGAACGGCCGCGCACCCCCTCGGCGCAGCAGCAGCAATCGCAGCCGTTGCAGCAACAGGCTCCGGCCTCGCCCCCCGCGCCCGCCCCGATGACGGCGCCCGCGCCCGCCGAGCGCAAGCCGTGAGGCGGCTCCGCCGTCCCGGCGCGTGAAGCTCGTCGTCTTCGACGTCGACGGCACGCTGGTCGACAGCCAGCACCTGATCGTCGCCGCGCAGGGCACGGCCTTCGCCGAGAACGGCCTGCCGGCGCCGAGCCGCGCCGAATCGCTCTCCGTGGTCGGCCTGTCGCTGCCGCAGGCCTTCCGCCGCCTCGTCGGCGACGACGGCCCGGTCGCGGCCCTTTCGGAGAGCTACAAGCGCGCCTTCAACGCGCTGCGCCTCGACCCGGATTACGAGGAGCCGCTGTTTCCCGGCATGGGCGAACTGATCGCGCGCCTGCACGCCCGCGACGACGTGCGACTCGGGATCGCCACCGGCAAGTCGCGGCGCGGCGTCGACCACCTCGTCGCCTTCAACGGCTGGGAGGGTTGGTTTTCCACCACCCAGACCGCCGACGACGCGCCCTCCAAGCCCGATCCGGCGATGCTGAACCAGGCGATGGCCGAGGCGGGCGTCGGCCCCTCCGCCACCGTGATGGTGGGCGACACCTCCTACGACATGGCGATGGCGGTGGCGGCAGGCGCCGCCGCGGTCGGCGTGGCCTGGGGCTACCATCCGCCCGGCGCCCTGTTCGGCGCCGGCGCCGTGACCGTGGTGGAGACCGCCGCGGCTTTGGGCGACCTGTTCCGCGACCCCGCGGAGCGCTGAGCGGGCTCGCGAAACCGCGCGCGATCCCTTAATCTCCGAGCCATGAGCGACGACGTCACCCAAGATTGGCTGGGACAGCCTTCCGACACCCCGCGCCCCGACCCGATGCGGGCGGTGCGCGACCACGGCAAGCCGGTGCTGCCGAAGCGCTTCTACAAGGAGACCGGGTTCGCCGAGGGCGAAGGCGGCTTCCGCCTGACGCTGGACGGGCGCCCGGCCAACACCCCGGCGCGCAACCCGCTGGCGGCGCCGACGCGGGCGCTGGCCGAACGCCTCGCCGCCGAGTGGGCGGCGCAAGGCGAGACCATCGACCCCGCGAAGATGCCGTTCACGCGGCTGATCAACACCGCGATCGACGGCGTCGCCCCGCGCATGGCGGCGGTGGCCGAGGACCTGTGGCCCTATGCCGGCACCGACCTCGTCGCCTACCGCGCCGGCACGCCCGAGCGGCTCGTGGCGGCGCAGGCAGAAGCCTGGGACCCGATCCTCGATTGGGCGCGCGAGGCTCTGGGCGCCCGGCTGATCCTCAGCGAGGGCGTGATGCACGTGACGCAGCCGGAGGATTCGGTGGCGGCCCTGCGCGCGGCGGTCTCGGCGATCGACGACCCGTTCCGGCTCGCCGCCTTCCACACCCTGACGACGCTGAGCGGCTCGCTGCTGATCGCGTTGGCCGTGCTCGCCGGGCGCCTCACCGCTGAGGAGGGCTGGGAGGCCGCCCACGTCGACGAGACCTACCAGACCGCCGTCTGGGGCGCGGACGAGGACGCCACGACGCGGCTCGCCGGACGCAAGGTCGAGTTCCTGGCCGCCGCCGAGGTGGCGGCGCTGGCCCGCTAGGCGCCGCTCGCGCGGACCGGAAAATTCGGCTTTTCGCCGGGCCAAAACAGGTTCAATTCCCCGGCGCGGAACTGCATGCTAAGGCGCTGTTCAAGCTTGGGCACGCCGTCCTGATCGGGCGGCCTGCGCAAGGAACAAGAACTCCCTACGCCTGAGGCAGGACCGCTCGACCCATGAAGGACATCCTGGAAAAGCTCGAGGAGCGCCGCTCGCTCGCCCGCCTCGGCGGCGGCGAGAAGCGGGTCGACGCCCAGCACAAGCGCGGCAAGCTCACGGCGCGCGAGCGCATCGAACTCCTGCTCGACCACGGGTCGTTCGAAGAGTTCGACATGTTCGTGCAGCACCGCTCGACCGATTTCGGGATGGAGAAGCAGAAGATCCCCGGCGACGGCGTCGTCACCGGCTGGGGCACCATCAACGGCCGCACCGTGTTCCTGTTCTCGAAGGACTTCACGGTGTTCGGCGGCTCGCTGTCGGAGACGCACGCCGCCAAGATCGTCAAGGTTCAGGACATGGCGCTGAAGATGCGCGCCCCGATCATCGGCATCTTCGACGCCGGCGGCGCGCGCATCCAGGAGGGCGTGGCCGCGCTCGG
This sequence comes from Methylobacterium sp. WL120, assembly GCF_008039465.1. Classification (NCBI taxonomy): domain Bacteria; kingdom Pseudomonadati; phylum Pseudomonadota; class Alphaproteobacteria; order Hyphomicrobiales; family Methylobacteriaceae; genus Methylobacterium; species Methylobacterium sp. WL120. Next base: position 2,391 of record NZ_VRUT01000109.1, read on the forward strand.
CGGCTACGGCGAGGTGTTCCGCCGCAACGTCATGGCGTCCGGCGTGATCCCGCAGATCTCCGTCATCATGGGCCCGTGCGCGGGCGGCGACGTCTACTCGCCGGCCATGACCGACTTCATCTTCATGGTCCGCGACACGAGCTACATGTTCGTCACCGGCCCCGACGTGGTGAAGACCGTCACGAACGAGGTCGTCACCGCCGAGGAGCTCGGCGGCGCCAAGGTCCACACCACGAAGTCGTCGATCGCCGACGGCTCGTTCGAGAACGACGTCGAGGCCCTTCTTCAGATCCGCCGCCTCGTCGACTTCCTGCCGGCCAACAACATCGACGGCGTGCCGGAGATCGAGAGCTTCGACGACCCCTTACGCCTCGACAAGTCGCTCGACACCCTGATCCCGGACAACCCGAACAAGCCCTACGACATGGGCGAGCTGATCCGCCGCGTGGTCGACGAGGGCGACTTCTTCGAGATCCAGGCGGCTTACGCCCGCAACATCATGACCGGGTTCGGCCGGATCGAGGGCCGCACCGTCGGCTTCGTGGCCAACCAGCCGATGGTGTTGGCGGGCGTGCTCGACGCGGACGCCTCGCGCAAGGCCGCCCGCTTCGTGCGCTTCTGCGACGCCTTCTCGATCCCGATCGTGACCTTCGTCGACGTGCCGGGTTTCCTGCCGGGCACCGCGCAGGAATACGGCGGCCTGATCAAGCACGGCGCCAAGCTGCTCTTCGCCTATTCCCAGGCGACGGTGCCGCTCGTCACCATCATCACGCGAAAGGCCTTCGGCGGCGCCTACGACGTGATGGCCTCCAAGCACGTCGGCGCCGACCTGAACTACGCCTGGCCCACCGCGCAGATCGCGGTGATGGGCGCCAAGGGCGCGGTCGAGATCATCTTCCGCAGCGAGCTCGGCGACGCCGACAAGATCGCCGGCCGGACCACCGAGTACGAGGACCGCTTCCTGTCGCCGTTCGTGGCGGCCGAGCGCGGCTACATCGACGAAGTGATCATGCCGCATTCCACCCGCAAGCGCATCGCGCGGGCGCTGGGCATGCTGCGCACCAAGGAGATGGAGCAGCCCTGGAAGAAGCACGACAACATCCCGCTCTGAGGACGGGCTGAGATCGTCGCACACGTCGGCGCTCGCATCGGGGAGCGCCGACGTGTGATACTGGCTTTCGATATCATATGAAGCTCAGCGGGCGGCATCGGGCGACGCTGGCGGCGATCCTCGCCGATCCGGTGCGCTCGGGCGTCGTCTGGACCGACATCGAGGCCCTGATGATCGCCTGCGGTGCGGAGGTCACGGAGGGCCGGGGATCGCGAATCCGGGTCGCGCTGAACGGCGTGCGCGCCGTATGCCATCGGCGCCATCCGCAGAATGAGACGGACAAGGGCGCGGTCAAGTCGGTGCGACGCGTCCTGTTCGAGGCCGGAGTCACGCCATGACGACGATGCAGTATCGAAACTACGAGGCGTCCGTCGAATACGACCCGGAGGCCGACCTCTTTCACGGCGAGATCCTGGATCTTCGCGACGTGATCACGTTTCAGGGCCGGTCCGTCGACGTGTTGAAGCAGGCGCTCGCCGACAGCGTCGAGGATTACCTGGCGTTCTGCGCCGAGCGCGGGGAAGAGCCCGCGAAAGCCTATTCCGGGCAGTTCGTCGTGCGCGTCGAGCCGGGGCTGCATCGCGCGTTGGTCTCGTCGGCGCGCAGGGCCGGGATCAGCCTCAACAAGTGGGTCGCCCGCACCTTGGAGCAGGCGGCCGACTGAGACGGCCCGCCGCGTTCAGCTCCGGTCGCTGTGCTCGATCACGGCGCACATGGTCAGCGGCCCCTTGTCCGTGCCCGAGACGGAGCAGGTGATGCGGGCGCCGCCGGCGTCGACGTTGCTGTGGCGCAGGCGGCTCGCGGCCTCGCGGGCCTTGTGGGCGGCGGCCTCGATCACGTCGGCGCCGATCCCGGTGACGGCGTGGCCGGCCTTGCCGAACAGGGCGTAGTAGCCGTCGGGCGGGGCCTCGCCGCGGAACTGCGCGCCGACCGAGGAGAGCTGCGGGCCGCCGCAGGACAGCGTCAGGGTGGTGCCGTCGCCCGCCGAGAAGTTGGCGAAGTCGGTGCTGCGGTTGCCGGGGCTCGCCGCCGTCTCCTTCGCCACCTTGTCGATCAGGTCGCCGCATTCGTCGGCGAGCGCCGGGGCGGGCAGGGCGAGGATGAGGCCGACGAGAAGTGCGCGCATGCGGAGAACCTAGCGTGGGCGCAAAAAACGGCCAGCGCCGACGCATGAGGCGTCTCGCCGCTCAAGCGGAAGGCAAGAGGCTCGACCCAAGTTCCAAAAACACGATCTCGGGCGGGACGCCGAGGCGGACCGGGATGCGGCTGACGCCGAAGCCGCCCGACACGATCATGTGGCGGCCCTGCGTGACAACGTGGCCGTAGGAATAGTCGTGCCCGTGGATCGGGCGGATCGCCGGCGAATGGCCGAACAGGCGGATCTGCCCGCCATGGGTGTGCCCGGCGAGCGTGAGCGACACGCGCTCCGGCACGTCGACGAAGGCGTCCGGCTCGTGGATCATCAGGATCGCCGGCGCGTCGTCCGTGATCTTGGCCATCGTCGCGGGCAGGTCGTCGCGGCCGCTGTCGTCGTCGAACATCAGGAACGGCTGCTGGTCGCCGAGGCCGGCGACCCAGAACGGGTGCCCGTCCTTGGTCAGGCGCAGGGCGTCGTTCTCCATCACCGGGATGCCGACGGCCTCGAGCACGCGGCGCGCTTCCGGCACGCCGCCGCGGGCGGCCTGAGCCTCCGCGTCGTCCCACCAATCGTGGTTGCCGAGAATCGAGTAGGTGCCGAGCGGCGCGCGCAGGCCCGCGGCGAGGCGGGCGAACTCGGGAAGCGGCACGCGCTTCCACGCGATCCGGCCGGCGGCCGGATAGTCGCCCAGCATCAGGATCAGGTCGGGTGCCAGCGCGTTCGTGGCGTCGACGATCTCGGCGACGCGGTCGAGCGGCATGAACGGCTCGCAGACGTGGAAGTCGGCGAGCACCGCGACCTTGAGGGAGAGGCCCGGGGTCCAGTGCGGCAGGTGCGGGGCGTAGCGGGTCACCACAAGGCGGTGCAGCGGCTCCACCCCGAAGGCGTAGGCGCCGGTGGACAGCCCCGCCGCGGCCAGCGTGCCGCCGAGACCGGTCAGGACCTGCCTGCGGCTCGGCAGGATCAGCATGGAAGCCTCGGGTTCGCGTCGGTCGAGCATCCCTGGCCTCACACTCCGGCGAAAGCGCGGCGCGGACCTGGACGTGGACAACGATGACGCGAACCCGTCGAGAAACCCTGAACCGGACCGCAGAAAGCGGACCGGATCATGCTCCCGAATCGTGGGATCGCTCAGTCGAGCGGCACGTCCTCGTGCACGATGCCGAGCACGCCCTTGAGGTTGGTCCGCGGGGCGGCCTTGCCGGCCGGCTTCACCGAGTGGGCGGCGGCGGCGAGCGCCGGAAGCGCGAGGGGGCGGAAGCCGTAGCGGGCCTCGGCCTGGTCCATCTGCCGGCGCTCGGGCTCCTGTGCCTGGGCCTGCGTCTCCGAACCTTGCATCGCATCGGGGGCGTACATGGGATTTCCGTCCTGTGGTCGTTCGCACGGCGATGGCGCCGCCGCATGCTGCCCCCACGCCGCTCCAGGGCGATGGCGAGCGATTCGAGATCATCCGCCGGATCTGGAGCCGGCGGATGATCGATAAGGATGCAGTCGGCATGAACGCAGGCTTAAGAAATCGCCGCCGCATCGCAGCATTCGACGCACACGAAATCCGGTGTCAGGCGGCCGGCATCGCCTCCAGCCCCTCGGCCCTGATCCAGTCGGCGGTCCGGTCCAGCGCCCGGGTGAGGCGGTCGAACAGGTCGTCGATCTCGTCGGCCGTGATGATCAGCGGCGGGCACACGGCGATGCGGTCGCCCATCAGGAACCGGACGATCAGCCCTTCCGCTTGCGCGAAGGCGACGCAGCGGGCGGCGACTCCGGCCTTCGGCTCGTACTGCCGGCGCGACGCCTTGTCGGCGACGATCTCGAGCCCGCCGATCAGGCCGAGGCCGCGGGCCTCGCCGACGATCGGGTGCTCGGCGAGGCGCGACAGCCGCGCCTGGAAGTGCGGCGCCTTGGCTGCCACGCCCTCGACGATGCGCTCGCGCTTGTAGATCTCGATGGTCTTGAGCGCGACGGCGCAGGCGACGGGATGGCCGGAATAGGTGGTGCCGTGCCCGAACGTGCCGATCTTCCGGCTTTGCGCGCGCATCGCCTCGTAGAGCGGCTCGTCCACCGAGACGCCGCCGAGCGGCACGTAGCCCGAGGTCAGCGCCTTGGCGAAGGACAGGGTGTCGGGGCGCATGCCCAAAGCCTCGCTGCCGAACCAGGTGCCGAGGCGGCCGAAGCCGCAGATCACCTCGTCGGCGATGAAGCGCACCTCGTAGCGGGCGAGCACCGCCTGGATCGCGGCGAAGTAGCCCTCCGGCGGGACGATGGCGCCGCCGGCGCCCATCACCGGCTCGGCAATGAAGGCGGCCACCGTCTCCGGCCCCTCGCGCAGGATCGTGGCCTCGAGCTCGTCGGCCAGCCGCTGCGAGAAGGCGGCCTCCGTCTCGCCGGGTTCGGCGAAGCGGTAGAAGTGCGGGCAGCCGACATGATGGAAGCCGGGCAGCGGCAGGTCCCAGTCGGTGTGGTTGGCCGGCAGGCCGGTCATCGAGGCGGTGGCGATGGTGACGCCGTGATAGCCGCGCTGGCGCCCGATGATCTTCTTCTTCTTCGGCCGGCCCAGCGCGTTGTTGAGGTACCAGGCCAGCTTGACCTGCGTGTCGTTGGCTTCCGAGCCGGACGAGGTGAAGAAGATCTTCGAGGTCGGGACCGGCATGAGCTCCTTCAGCACCTCGGCCAGCTCGATCGCCGGGTCGTGGCTGCGGCCGGAGAACAGGTGGGTGAAGGGCAGCTTGGCCATCTGCTCGCGGGCGGCCTCGACGAGCTCGCCGTTGGAGTAGCCGAGCGCCGTGCACCAGAGGCCCGCCATGCCCTCGATGTAGGGCCGCCCCTCGGTGTCGTAGACGTGGACGCCGTCGCCGCGCTCCAGCACCAGAGGGCCGGCGCTGCGGTGCGCGTCGAGGTTGGTGTAGGGGTGGATCAGGGTTTCGACGTCGCGGACGGCGAGGTTCGAGAGCATGCGGGCGATCCGGTGCTGTGGCGCGTTGGCCCGCCACACTACCGACCCGATGCGGGCTCAGGTACCCCGACACGTTCGCGCGGCCTCGGGCCGCGCCCCTTTCGTAACCCAGACGCCGCGACGCGATGCTCGATCCCGCCACCATCGTCGCGACGCCGGCCCCCGGCCGGGCCTGCGGCGCCTGCACCCTGTGCTGCAAGGTCTACGACGTGCCCGCCGTCGAGAGCCTCGCCGGGCAATGGTGCCGCCACACCAAGGCCGGGCGGGGCTGCGCGATCCACGCCGACCGGCCCGACCATTGCCGCGCCTTCCACTGCCTGTGGATGACCGAGAGCTGGCTCGGCCCCGAATGGAAGCCCGACCGCGCCAAGATGGTGCTCAGCCTCGATCCGGTGAGCCGCAACATGAACGTGCAGGTCGACCCCGGCCAGCCGAAGGCCTGGACGCGCGAGCCGTATTACGGCCAGCTGAAGGCCTGGGCCGCATCCTCGCTGCCGATGAAGCGCCACGTCCTCGTCCACCTCGACAAGGCGACGACGGTGGTGCTGCCCGACCGGGACGTACCGCTCGGGACACTGACGGCCGACGACCGCATCGTGATGCGCGAGCGCATGGGCCCGCGGGGGCCGACCTTCGAGATCGAGGTGGTCCGCGGCGCCTAGCGCGTCTTTCGTGGTGCCGAGATCACGGACGGTGACTTGCCTCGTCGCGTGGTCGAGGTCGCCTTGTGCACGCCTTCCTACACCTCGCGCGAAACTGCTCCGGTTGTGGAAACCCCTGTCGCTACACTTACGCCTGACCGGTCGCGCCTGACCGGTCGCGCCTGACCGGTCGCGCCTGACCGGTCGAACGGTGCGAGCTTCCGCTGCGCCCTTCCCGACGTCGGTCCCTTCGGTAATCCGTCAGCTGACAGGTGGCACCGGCCGCCGGCTGAGGTCCGGCGCCTCCTCAATCGCCGTCGTCACACAGCGCCATGATGCGCGCACGGACCACATCGACCCGCCCCGCAGGACCACGGATGTTGCCTTCGAGACAATAATCGAAATCCTGTTTCTCGAGCAGCGCCCCGAATTGTTCTGCGATGAAACGGCGAATGTCGGCGTCGGCCCGCCGAACCTCGTCGACGATCTCTTCGCGTCCATCGACGACCAAGAGGACATCTTCCAGATCACAGCTGCCGAGAAGATCTCCTCCGCCGCGACCGAGGTATGCCTCGAACTTCGTCGCGAGGAAAAACTCGGGCTTCAGTATTTTGATGATGGTTTCCTTTGCGAGCGGACAATCGGTCGCCGTCGCAATTCCCCTGGCATACCATCGTTTCGTGAAGCCGAGGATGTTCGCATCATCGATGCATCACGTCGACCTTGAGCCCGGAAAGCGTCATTCGGCATATGATCGAGTCTTCGGACGCTTCGACGAAACCCTTCGTCCGCAATCGTGCCTGCGAGGCGGCCCATGCCGGACAACCGGCCGGATCGACGATCAAGTCCACGTCGTCCGTTGCCCTGACGTCTTCGAGGGTGACCGGATCGGTGGTGAACAGGGCCGTCGTGCAACCGCCGACGAAGACCAACCGGGGGCGGAGATCGGGACCAAGAGCCTGGTGACGAGCGTCAGCATCTCGAGCAATCGACCCCGAACGCTCATGTCCCGAGCAGCCGTTTCGAAAGCCGTTCCTTCGCCAAGCCCGCCTCGCGCTGGTTCCCGAGCCTGATGGCGTCGACGAGGGCAAGGTCTTCGTAGAGACGCACGTCGTTACGCGCCGCCTCCGGAACACTCTTGAACAACGGCGAGACGGATTGGCCGATATCGCCCTCCCGGGTCCGGCCAGACGTAGATGTAATTGCCGGCGCTCAAGAGTGCGCTTTTCAACATCGGCGCGCAGAACGCGGTCGGCAGCCCGCGTGTCATCGCCCCGGGCGAGGCAGGAAACACGAATTTCAGTCCATGAACGATGAAGTCGTAGAGATTTCGGCGATTGGGCTTCGGCCGACCCGTCGTGCGATCCTTGATCGCCATGCCATTTGAAAGAATACGCTTGAACGAAGCGCCGATCTCGGTCTTGCTGATCCCCAATTGAGATTCGAGCCCGCGAACGGAATAGGGCGCCTCGGCCCCGAGGTGCGATCGGATGCCGTCAGCGCCGGTTTCTTCCTCCTGCTGAAGGCTCACGAGCTTCAACAGGACCACGACATCCTAGCTCTTCATTCCGCTCATGCGCGTACGTCCTCTGTCCTAGGACGAAGGACACTCGGTCACGGGGAGGGATGTGCGTCAACGGGGCGATACGCTTCGACCTTCCTTCCCGGCCATACGTCGAAAGCGAAGGGCACCGATCCTCGGATGTCCCGCCGAAACCACGGCGGCTTCGAGCAAGGGGCATCGTCAAAGCGGTGGTGCCAGGAGTCTCCGGGGCAACCGTCGATCGGCCGCCCTTAACCCCTCCGCAACCATACCGCGCGATAAATTCCCGACCGCCATCCTCGCACCGGAACCAGCCGGGAGGATCGTCGGGTGTGGCTTATCGAGTACGGGTCGGTTCGGCGTGGGCACGAGACGAGGACGACGCGGACGGAGCTTCATCGGGCTCGGCACCGCCTTCACGCCCTGGATGGCCGGCCTCGGGCTGCTGGTCTCCTTCACGGCGAGCGCCGGCACCGAGACCAGCTTCGGGTCCAGCCGGCTCGTCGAGAGCGACCTGCGCCTGGTTCCGGCGCTGCCCGCCGGCACCGTGCTGATCGGCGCGAGCCTGCGCCGCGACGGCGCCGGCGCGATGCTCACCATCGAGCGGGCGGACGCCGTCCGCATCCGCCGCCGCGTCGGCGACGAGCCGCTGCAGGCCGACCTCAAGGCCGAGGCGCGGGTCTTTCCGATCGTCCAGCGCGGCGGCAAGGGCGATCCGGCGCGCGCGCCGGGGCCGAGTTTCGAGCGCACGGCCGCGTCGCTGCGCGAGGCCGGCGCCTCGCTGCTCTTCGCCAACCTCACCGGCAACGTCACCGGCCTGCTGACGCCGGGCGCCGCCACCTGGAACCCGGACCTCGAACCCGAGGCCGGCTTCGTGCCGGTGCCCGACCTCGGCCTCGGCCTCGGACGCGCCGATCCCGGCACGACCGCCGAGGACGACGCACGGGCCGAGGCCGACGAGGAGCGCCGCTCCGACGGCTCGACGCCGCCGGTGCCGCGCGCCGTGGCCCTGTCCTCGACGACGCCGGCTCCGGCCGACGCCACCCCGATCGAGGTCGCCTCGGCCAGCCTGATGCTGCCGGGATTCACCATCCGCACCGACCGGGCCGAGGCGCCGGCGGTCCAATCCGTCCCCGAGGACGCCCGCCACCGCTACGCCGACCTGATCGGGCCGGACGCCATGGACAAGGAACAGCGCTGCCTCGCGGAGGCCGTGTACTTCGAGTCGCGCAGCGAGCCCGAAGCCGGCCAGGCCGCCGTCGCCCAGGTGGTGCTGAACCGCGTGAAGAGCGGACTCTACCCGTCCAACGTCTGCGGGGTCGTCTACCAGAACCGCCACCGCTACATGGGCTGCCAGTTCTCCTTCGCCTGCGAGGGCAAGGCCCTGCGCATCACCGATTCGGGCTCGTGGGCCACCGCCACCCGCATCGCGCAATCGGTGATCGAGGGGCGGACCTACCTCGCCGAGGTCGGCGACGCGACCCACTACCACGCCGACTACGTGAAGCCCGGCTGGTCGCGGCGCCTGCGCAAGATGGACGTCATCGGCCGGCACATCTTCTACGAACTCAAGCCGGGGCAGACGTAAGGCCGGAAGACGAGCCGGTTTCCGAGATCGAATTCAGCGACGATTTACTTACGTAGACGGTAACTACGTAGTCCGGATCGAGGGTTAATTTTACCCTACTTTCCAATAGTGCTTGCTTGTACAGCAACCCGACGGCCTCTTGAGCGTCGAGATGAGCGCGCCCTTCGCGTCGTCCCACTCGTTCCGCGTATCAGAGGAAGCCGTCATGACCGCGCCGGTCGCCCGAAACACCCTGCTCTTCGCCGCCTTCGCCGGTGCCGTCCTCGTCGCATCGCCCGCTTCGGCCGGCGGCTGCTACGGCTCCGAGTGCTACCGCCACGTCTCGACCCCGCCGGTGTTCGACACCGTGCAGGAGAACGTGCTGGTGCGCCCGCCCCGCACCGTCTACCGCACCACGCCGCCGGTCTACGACACCGTGTCGGAGCGGGTGATGGTCTCGCCCGGCGGCCGCTCGTGGCAGACCCGCCGCGGCCCCTACGGCGAGCTGATCGGCTGCTGGGTCACCACCCCGCCGCAATACACCGTTCAGCACCGCCGCGTGCTGGTGCAGCCGGCCCAGTCCATCCCCGAGACGATCCCGCCGGAATACGCCAGCGTGAGCCGTCGCGTCCTGGTCGCGCCGGCCCGCTCGGGCTGGGTGCCGGTCGGAGGCGGCTACGGTGGTGGCGGCGGCTACGGTGGCGGCGGTTACGGCGGCGGCTACCAGGGCGTGGGCTACCAGGGCGGCGGCTTCGGCGGCCCGCGGATCGGCTCGATCCCGGACGCCGTCGGCATCGCCGGCGCGAGCTCGGCCGACATCGGCGTCGGCCTCGGCTTCTCCTCGGGCAGCGTCTACGACGGCTACTGATGCCCAGTCTCATGGGTCGAAACCCATGAGATCTGACGTGAACGCCACGACCCGCCGGAGCCGGCCCCTCCGGCGGGTTGATTTCGTGGAAGCTGCGCCACAGGTCCCCCCGACAAGCAGCGGGAGGCGAGCATGGCGCGGTTCAAGGCCTGGGTGATCGAGAAGGGCGAGGCCGGCCAAAACCTGTCCTTCACCGATTTCGACGAGGCCGACCTGATGGACGGCGACGTCACCGTCCGCGTCACCCATTCCTGCCTGAACTACAAGGACGGCTTGGCGATGACCGGCGCGTCGCCGGTGGTGCGCCGCTTCCCGATGATCCCCGGCATCGACTTCTCCGGCGTGGTCGAGGCCTCCGATCATCCTGAGTACAAGCCCGGCGACGCGGTGGTGCTCACCGGATGGGGCGTCGGCGAGACGCATCTCGGCGCCTACGCCGAGAAGGCGCGGGTGAAGGGCGACTGGCTTGTGCCGCTGCCCGCCGGCCTCTCGCCCGAGCAGACGATGGCGATCGGCACCGCCGGCTACACCGCGATGCTCTGCCTGATGGCGCTCGACGCCCACGGCGTGACACCGAAGGACGGCCCGGCCCTGGTCACCGGCGCCTCGGGCGGCGTCGGCTCGGTCGCGGTCGCGCTGCTGGCGCGCGCGGGCTGGCACGTGATGGCCTCGACCGGCCGCGCGGGGGAGGCGGATTACCTGAAATCCCTCGGCGCCGCCGAGATCGTCGACCGCGAGGAACTCGGCAAGCCCGGCCGGCCGCTGGGCAAGGAGCGCTGGGCGGCGGCGATCGACGCGGTCGGCTCGACGACGCTCGCCAACGTGCTGGCCCAGACCAAGGCCGACGGGGCGGTCGCCGCCTGCGGCCTGGCGCAGGGCATGGACCTGCCGACCTCGGTCGCGCCCTTCATCCTGCGCGGGGTGTCGCTGCTCGGCATCAACAGCGTGACGACCCCGCAGGCCAAGCGCCGCGCGGCCTGGGCGCGGCTCGCCGCCGAGCTCGACCTCGACAAGCTCGCGGCGATGACGAACCGCGTCGGCCTCGCCGAGGTCGGCGGCCTCGGGCCCGACATCCTCTCGGGCAAGGTCCGCGGGCGGACGGTGGTCGAGGTCGGCTGAACCCGCGCGGCCTCGACTGGCCGCCCGCGGGTGATTGAGTCGGCGGCCGAACGGAACCTCGGCGCAAGCTCGGGCATTCTTGCCGCATGAGCATTGCATTCGTTCGCGAGAAGGAGGGCGGGGAAGCCTTCGAGGACCTCCCCGACCGCCCGATCTCCCCCCACACCAACTTCGTCACCCCGGCCGGGCTCGAGCAGATCGAGAAGGAGGTCGCGCGCCTCCAGGCGGAGCAGGCCAAGCTCACGCCCGACGACAAGGCCGACACCGCCCGCGTCACGCGCGACCTGCGCTACTGGACAACGCGGCTCGGCACGGCCCAGCTCGTCGAGGCGGTCGAGGGCGACACGGTGCATTTCGGCTCGACGGTGACGGTCCAGCGCGAGGACGACGCCCGCCAGACCTTCCACATCGTCGGCGAGGACGAGGCGGACCCGGCCAAGGGCTCGATCGCCTACGTCGCCCCGCTCGCCCGGGCGATCACCGGCAAGGGCGTCGGCGACGTCGTCGAAGTGAACGGGCAAGAGGTCGAGATCTTGGAGATCAAGGCCGGCTGAGCACAGGCTCGCGCGCCCGGCGCTCGGGCAGTGGCCGCCCTTCCAGCATCGGGCGCAACGCTACGACCGCGTCGCCGACGAAGTCCATGAAGGCCCGGACGCGCACCGAGTGGCGCAGGTCCGGGTGGGTCAGCATCCACAGGCTGTCGGCGAAGGTCGGCTCGGCCGACCCGATGCGGCGCAACGCCGGCCGCGCGTCGGCGCTGAGGCAGGGCAAAAGCCCGATCCCGATGCCAGCCTCCACCGCCTCGCACAGTCCGGTCACCGTGTTGAGCCGAAGCGCGATGCGCTCCGGGTCGCCGTGCTCGGCGACAAAGCGCAAGAACCGCCCGTCGCCGACCGCCTCCGACAGCGTCACCCAATCCGCCCGGCGCGGGTCCGCTTCCGCTCGGTCGGCGCGGCCGTAGAGCGCCCAGCCGAGGGTCGCGAGGCGGCGCCCGAACAGGTTGGGCGACGGGTCGTTGCTGGCACGCACCGCCACGTCCGCGTCCCGGCGCGAGAGGTTCAGCGCGTCGTCGGACACCACCACGTCGAGGTGGATGCCCGGGCGGTGCGCGCGGAACGCGGCGAAGATCGGCATCAGCAGGTCGGTGACGAGGCCCGACGGCGCGGTGACCCGGAGCTGGCCGGTGGGTTCGGAGGCGCGCCCGGCGACCTCGCGCGCGAACTGCGACGCGGTCTCCTCCATGGCGCCGGCCGCCGCGACCATGGCGGTCCCGGCCTGCGTCGCCGCGTAGCCGGTGCGCGCGCGCTCGAACAGGCGGGTGCCGAGCGCCGCCTCGATCGCCGTCAGGCGCCGGAACGCCGTCGAGTGGTTGATGCCGAGCCGCGTTGCGGCCGCCGTCAGCCCGCCGTGGTCGGCGATGGCCTTGACCAGGCGGAAGTCGTCCCAGGGCCTCGCCATCTCTCGACCTTGCACGCATGCAAGACCATTCTTGCAGATTGGGGCATTTGCGCAAGGCCCGGCCGGGACGATCTTGCAGCCAGGGCGAGGCGGCCGCCGAGGCCGGCCCGGCCGCCCGGCCCTGCGAACGGAAGCCGACGATGACCAAGATCCTGGTGCTGTACTATTCCTCCTGGGGCCACGTGGAGACGCTTGCCCACGCCGCCGCCGAGGGCGCCCGCGAGACCGGCGCCGAGGTGCACGTGAAGCGCGTGCCCGAGCTGGTGCCGGAGGAGGTCGCGCGGCAGTCGCACTACAAGCTCGACCAGTCAGCCCCGATCGCCCAGCCCGACGAGCTCGCCGACTACGACGCGATCATCTTCGGGACGCCGACCCGCTACGGCAACATGGCCGCGCAGATGAAGCAGTTCATCGACCAGACCGGCGCCCTCTGGGCGAAGGGCGCGCTGGTCGGCAAGGTCGGCTCGGTGTTCACCTCCACCGCCACGCAGCATGGCGGGCAGGAGACGACGATCACAAGCTTCCACACCGTGCTGCTGCACCACGGCATGGTGATCGTCGGGTTGCCCTACGCGTTCCAGGGGATGAACGACGTCGGCACGGTGGCGGGCGGCACGCCCTACGGCGCCAGCACGATCGCGGGCGGCGACGGATCGCGCCAGCCGAGCGCGGTGGAACTCGACGGGGCGAAGTTCCAGGGCCGGCACGTGGCCGGGATCGCCGCCAAGCTCGCGGGCTGATCCGCGCCGGCGGCTCCGGCCACCGCGCCGGAGCCGCCTGAGGACAGCGCGCAAGAAAAAAGGCTCGGATTGCTCCGAGCCTGAAAGGGAAAAGGCCATTGGGGGCTGAACTGGCCTTCGTGGATGGGAAACATCCCGCCGACGCATCGGTTCCGCGACGCGCAAAAAAATTTTTCAGCGCGGCGCCGCGGCCCGTCCGAGGCGGTCGAGGATCGCCTCGCCGAGGCCGTCCGCGCGGATCGGCGACACCGCGATCGTCGCCGCGCCGGAGGCGTCGAGGTCGCGCAACGCCGCGAACAGCCGGGCGGCGGCTTCCGCGAGATCGCCGCGCGGGCTGAGGTTCAGCGCCATCCGCGCCTGTGCGATCCCGGCGGGCCGCGAGGCTCCGAACAGCAGCACCGCCTCGTCGGGCTCGATCGCCGTCGCATCGAGGCGCAGACGCGCGCGCGGGGCGTAGTGCGAGGCGAGGAGCCCCGGACCGACGGGCCGGGCCGCGGCGTCCGGCGCCGAGGCGTCGAGCGCCGTCCCGAGCACCGACAGGATCGCTGCGCGGGTGATGCCGCCGGGCCGGAGCAGCCGCGGCGGCCCGCCGAGGCAGGCGATCACCGTCGACTCGACGCCGACCGGGGTCTCGCCGCCATCGAGCACGGCGGCGATCCGCCCGTCGAGGTCGGCGAGGACGTGGTCGGCCCGCGTCGGGCTGACCCGGCCCGAGCGGTTCGCCGAGGGCGCCGCGACGGGCCGCCCGACCGCGGCGAGCAGGTCGCGGGCGAGCGGGTTCGACGGCACCCGCAGCGCGACGCTCGGCAGGCCGGC
>NZ_VRUT01000010.1:0-61307 GCF_008039465.1 Methylobacterium sp. WL120
GGCGCGGGCCGGCGCGGCGGCCGACGGCGCGTCGAGCCGCCCGGTCAGGCGCTCCAGGGCCGTCTGCACGCCTTCGAGCGTCGTGGCGAGGCGCTGGTCGGAGGCCGCCTGCAGGGCCTGCATGTCGGCGAGGCCGGCGCGGAGCAGTCCGAACTCGCTCGTCTCGGCGGTCCCGCGCGTAGCACCGATGGAGTCGGCGACGGCGCTGCGGGTGGCGCGCGCCACGGCGGCCTCGATCGGCGCCTCGTCGCGCAAAGCGGAGACCTGCTCGAGCAGGTCGCCCATGGTCCGTTCCAGGCTCGCCAGCGACGGGTCGCCGCTGCGGGCGTCGAGCCGGTCGGCCAGCGACACGACCTGCTTCTCCAGGGCGTCGAGGCCGTCGTCGCCGGTGCGGGCGCCGACGCGGTCGACCTTGTCGGCGAGGTTGCGCAGCATCGCGTGGATCGATGCGACGTCGCCGCCCGGCATCGCCGGCTGGCGCAGGGATTCGCCCAGGCTTTCGCCGAGTCCTTCGAGCCGCCCGATCAGGTCGCCCACCGGTTGGGCGCTGACGCGGTCGACCTTGTCGGCGAGCGCGTCGATCCGCCCGAGGATCGCCTTCGAGCTGGCTGCGTCGGCGCCGCGCGCGCCGGCCTGCATCGCGTCGAGCTTCGAGGCGATCGCATCGATCTGGTTGACGAGGGCCGGCGAGGTGGGAGCGCTGGCGTTGAGCCCGCTGCGGATCTCCTCGAGGAGCGGACGCAGGGCGGTGTCGCTGCCTGCGCTCGCGGCCTTCTGAAGCTGGACGATCTGCGCGCTGATCGCCTGCACGCCGGCGGCGAGGCTCTGGATCCGCTCCGGCCCGGCGAGCGCCGCGATCAGGCGGCGGATCTCCTCCAGCTCGCCGAACAGGTTCTTCAGCGCGTCGTCGTCGACCGAGCTGCCGCGCCCGGCGGCGGCCGCGTCGAGGCGGGTCGCCAAGCGCTCGACCTCGCCGGCCACGCGGGTGTGGACGTTCTCGCTCACGTCGTCGGCGAGGCGCTCGACCTGCAGGCGTATCATCTCCATCGGCTCGGCGATGGCGGCCAAGTCGGCCGGCGCCCCGACGCGCTCGACGCCGCTGGCCAGCGAGATCACCGCCTGCTCCAGGGCGCCGAGGTCGCGGCGCGTGGCCAGATGGCCGATCGATTCGCGCAGGCGATGGGTCTCGCGCCGAAGCTCGGAGACCGCGGTCTCGGTCGCCGCGTGATCCTCGACGGTGGCGTCGAGGCGGCGGGCGAGGTCCTCGCGCATGGCGGCGACGACGCTGGCACCGGAGCCCGAGCCGGAAACGGAGCCTTCGCCGAGCTCGCGCTGGCGCAGGCGGATGTCCTGGACGGCGTCCTGGATCTCGGCCGCAGCCGGGCGGCCGCGCCGGCCCGGGGGCCGGGTGGCGGCAAGCTGCTCGCCCAGCGCCGACATGCGGCGCTCGATGTCGCCCAGGCGTTCGGCGACCTGCTGGACCGGGGCCGTGCTGGCGCCGATCGCCGCGCCGATGCGCGACTCGATGTCGGCGATCCGGCGCTGGGCCGCGTCCTCCACCGACAGGCGCTCCTCCGCCAGGGTGCGGTCGAGGCCGTCGATGCGGGCGAGCAGCGTCTGGATGGTCGCGCCGAAGGCGCCGTCCGAGGCGATTTCGGGGATGGCCCTGGCCGCAGGCTCGGCCCAAGCTGCCGCAGGCTCGGCCCAAGCTGCCGCAGGCTCTGTCCAAGCTGTTTCAGGCTTGCTCGAAGCGGGCGAGGCCGGTGCGGCCGGCTCGGACCGCGCGAGGTCGGCGGGGGCGTGGCGCGGAGCCTTCGCGGAGGATTTCGCCTTGGCGGCACCGGGCTTGGCCCCGGGCCGGCCCTTGTCCGGGACGACGGAGGCGATCCACGTCTCCAGCGGCACGCCGGCGCGGCGCGCCACGTCTCGGGCAGCGTCGAGCACGTCGGGATCGAAGGTGTCGAAGCTCGGCGTCGCGGTTCGGGTCATCATCGGGCCTGCGTTCGGCGGCATTCGGCACCGGTTCCGGACGACATGCGCGGACGCTTGTGACGTGTCCGGAACGTGGGCCTCGGATCGGTTGTCGTGGACCATTAACTTTCTTGGTAAACACCCGGTTAAGACGGAGGCCGCGTGTCGCTATGGTTGAAAGCTCCGCATCATACGGTGCCCCCTTGCCCTCGCGCGGCCGGATAGTTTATATGTGAACTATCGAGGGACCCACCGATCCGCGAGCGATCGGGCAGGGCCTCCGCCCAGCTGGAGGATGAAGAGATGCCGAGCTATCGCGCCCCGGTCGAGGACACCCTTTTCCTCCTCAACGACGTGCTCGGCTTCCACAACCACGCGAACCTCGCGGGCTTCGCGGACGCCACCCCGGACATGGTCGAGGCGGTGCTGAACGAGGGCGCCAAGCTCGCCGACACGGTGCTCGCCCCGCTCAACCGGGTCGGCGACCTCGAAGGCTGCACCCGCCAGGCGGACGGCTCGGTGACGACGCCGAAGGGCTTCAAGGCGGCCTACGACGCCTACGCCCAGGGCGGCTGGATGGGCCTGTCGGTGCCCGAGGAATACGGCGGCCAGGGCTTGCCGCACACGCTGAACACCGCGATCCAGGAATTCGCCTCCGGTGCCAACCTCGCCCTCGGGATGTATCCGGGCCTGACGCAGGGCGCGATGGCGGCGCTCCTGGTGCACGGCTCGGACGAGCAGAAGGCCACCTACCTGTCGAAGATGGTCGAGGGCGCCTGGACCGGCACCATGAACCTGACCGAGCCGCATTGCGGCACCGATCTCGGCCTCCTGAAGACCAAGGCCGTGCCGAACGGCGACGGCTCCTACGCGCTCACCGGCACCAAGATCTTCATCTCGGCGGGCGAGCACGACCTCTCGGAGAACATCGTCCACCTCGTCATCGCCCGGATCGAGGGCGCGCCGGCCGGCACCAAGGGCATCTCGCTCTTCGTGGTGCCGAAGTTCCTGGTGAACGCCGACGGCTCGGTCGGCGCGCGCAACGGCGTGTCCTGCGGCTCGATCGAGCACAAGATGGGCATCCACGGCAATTCTACCTGCGTGATGAACTACGACGGCGCCACCGGCTGGCTCGTCGGCCAGGAGAACCGCGGCCTCAACGCGATGTTCGTCATGATGAACGAGGCGCGCCTCGCCGTCGGCGTGCAGGGCCTCGGCCAGTCCGAGGTCGCCTACCAGAACGCGGTCGCCTACGCGAAGGATCGGATCCAGGGCCGCTCGCTCACCGGTGCGAAGGCGCCCGAGAAGGCCGCCGACCCGATCATCGTCCACCCGGACGTGCGCCGCACGCTGATGGGCATCCGCGCCTTCAACGAGTCGGCCCGCGCGCTGATGCTCTGGACCGCGCTGCAGTCGGACGTCTCGCACCGCTCCGAGGACGCGAAGGAGCGTCAGACCGCCGACGACCTGCTCGGCCTGCTCACCCCGGTGGTCAAGGGCGTGCTCACTGACCGGGGCTTCGCCAACGCGGTCGAAGCCCAGCAGATGTTCGGCGGCCACGGCTACATCGAGGAATGGGGCATGTCGCAGTTCGTGCGCGATGCCCGCATCGCGATGATCTACGAAGGGGCCAACGGCATCCAGGCGATGGACCTGATCGGCCGCAAGCTGCCCAAGGACGGCGGCCGCGCGATGATGGCCTTCCTCGGCGAGGTCCAGGCCTTCATCAAGGACAACGACGAGGACGAGGCGCTGAAGGCCTATACCGGGCCGCTCCAAGCCGGGCTGAACGACCTGCAGGGCGCCACCATGTGGTTCATGCAGAACGCGTTCTCGAAGCCGGACAACGCCGGCGCCGGCGCCACCGACTACATGCACCTCCTCGGCCTCGTCGCAATGGGCTACATGTGGGGCAGGATCGCCAAGGCGGCGAACGCGAAGCTGGCCGAGCTGCCGGCGCGCATGGACGCCAAGCTCGCCACCGGCCGCTTCTACATGGAGCGGGTGCTGCCCGAGACCGCGATGCGCCTGGTGCGCATCAAGGCCGGCGCGGACTCGACCATGGCGGTGCCGGCCGAGGCGTTCTAAGGCGCAAGCCCTCCCTCTCCACCCTCTCGCGCAGGCGGGATGGGGGTACGCGGTGCGGCTGCGCAAGTCGGAAAGATCAAGGGAAACGCCATGACCGAGGCCTTCATCTACGACCACGTCCGCACCCCCCGCGGCCGCGGCAAGCCGGACGGGTCGCTGCACGAGGTCACGGCCTTGCGGCTGGCCGAGACGGCGCTGCGCGCGCTCAAGGATCGCAACGGGCTCGACACCAGCCGCGTCGACGACGTGGTGCTCGGCTGCGTCGACCCGGTCGGCGAGGCCGGCGGTGACATCGCCCGCGCCGCCGCGCTCGTCGCCGACTACGGCACCCACGTGCCGGGCGTGCAGATCAACCGCTTCTGCGCCTCGGGCCTCGACGCGATCAACTTCGCCGCCGCCCAGGTGATGGCCGGTCAGCAGGACATGACGGTCGGCGGCGGCGTCGAATCGATGAGCCGCGTCGGCTTGGGCGCCTCGGGCGGCGCCTGGCCGGTCGACCCGGCGATCGCGATCAAGTCCTACTTCATGCCCCAGGGCGTCTCAGCCGACCTGATCGCCACCAAGTACGGGTTCAGCCGCGACGATTGCGACGCCTACGCGGTGCAGTCGCAGAAACGCTCGGGCAAGTCGTGGGCCGAGGGCCTGTTCAAGGGCTCGGTCGTGCCGGTGCGCGACGTGAACGGCATCACGCTGCTCGACCGCGACGAGCACATGCGGCCCGCGACCGACATGCAGTCGCTCGGCCAGCTGAAGGCCTCGTTCGTCCAGATGGGCCAGATGGGCGGGTTCGACGCGGTGGCGGTGGACGCACACCCGGACGTCGAGGCGGTGGACCACGTCCACCATGCCGGCAACTCGTCGGGCATCGTCGACGGCGCCGCCGCGGTGCTGATCGGCTCGCGGGAGGCCGGGCAGGGCGCGGGCCTGAAGCCGCGAGCCAGAATCCGCGCCTTCGCCAACATCGGCTCCGACCCGGCGCTGATGCTGACCGGCCCTGTCGACGTGACCAAGAAGGTGCTGGCACGCGCCGGCATGCAGCTGTCCGACATCGACCTGTTCGAGGTCAACGAGGCCTTCGCCGCGGTCGTGCTGCGCTTCCAGCAGGCGTTCGACCTCGATCCGGCCAAGGTCAACGTCAACGGCGGCGCCATCGCCATGGGCCATCCGCTCGGTGCCACCGGCGCGATGATCCTCGGCACCGTGCTCGACGAGCTGGAGCGCACCGGCAAGGAGCGCGCCCTGGTGACCCTGTGCATCGGCGCCGGCATGGGCACGGCGACCATCATCGAGCGGGTCTGACCCCGGGGGCCGGAACGGCCGGCGCGTTCCCTATTCCGGGCGAACGCTGCTAGAGCCGGCCCCGACCCGTGCCGGGAAACGGCAGGGACGACACGAACCTTTGGGAGAAACGATGACCCGCCTGCTCGCCACCCTGTGCCTGACGACCGCGCTCGCCCTTCCCATCGCCGCCCGCGCGGACGAGGCGGCCGACAAGGTCGCGGAAGCCAAGACGCTCGTCAGCAAGACGCTGATCAAGAACCTGAAGACCGGCTTCGACGCCGCGCTGGAGAAGACCGTCGCCGCGATGCCCGACGACAAGTCGGAGCCGGTCCGCAAGGAGCTGATGGCCGAGTTCGACAAGCAGAGCGGCATCATGATCGATGGCCTGTCGAAGGAATACGCGACGAAGTTCACGCTGCCGGAACTCAAGCACCTCAACGAGATCTACGAGGACAAGACCTACCTCAAGTTCCAGACCATCAACGCAGACCCGTCCTCGTCGGTGACGGCGATCTCGCAGGCCTCCGTCACCAAGCTGCTCAACATGCTGGCGATCGCGGCGGCGGGCGACAACACGCCGAAGCCCGGCGCGCCGATGCCGATGCCGACGCCGACGCCCGCCCCGGCCCCGACCCCGGCGCGCTGAGCCGGCGGCGGAGCGATCCGGGCATGTCCCTTCAAGCTGGCATGTGCCTTCACGCTGGCATGTCTCCTCAGCCCAGCTCAGGCGGCGCGCACGGATCGCTCCGACCCGGGAAAGCCCGCCACCTCCGGCAGACCTTCGAACAGGGGCTTGGCGAAGTGGTAGCCCTGGAACAACGTGATGCCGAGGTCGCGCAGGGCGTCGAGCTCGCCCTGCGTCTCGACGCCCTCGGCCAGAACCGAGACGCCGAGCGCGCGGGCGATGGCGACGAGGCCCGCCACGATGGCGCCGCGCCCGGCGTCGACGTCGATGCCGCGCAGCAGGTCCATGTCGATCTTGATCAGGTCGGGACGGAAGTTCGCCAGGAGGCTCAGCCCGGCATAGCCGGCGCCGAAATCGTCGAGCGCGGTGAGGAAGCCCTGACGCCGGTACTCGGCGACGATGCGCTTCACATGGGGGACGTCGCGGAAGCGCTCGTTCTCGGTGAACTCGAACATGATCCGGCGATGCTCGAAGCCGACCCGGCGCGCGGCCTCGAGCGAGGCGCGGATGCAGGCCGCCGGCTCGTAGACGGCGTTGGGCATGAAGTTGATCGACAGGCGCGTCGCGTCGTCCTTCGGGAACAGGCGGCCGGCGAGCTCGATCGCCTTGACCCGCGCGGCCTGGTCGAAACGGTAGCGCGTCTCGTCCGTCACCCGGTCGAGGATGGAGGCGGCCGACTGCCCCCCCGGCCCGCGGACCAGGGCCTCGTAGCCCCAGACCCGACCCTCGGTCGTGTCGACGATCGGCTGGAACGCCATGGTGAAGGCGAAATCGAGGGCCTCGCCGTCGCGGCAGGCCCGGCACTTGGCCTCCGCGGCCTTGGCACCCGTCGTCTTGCCGTCCACGACCTGGGCATCGCTTAACATGGGTTACTTCCCGTTACTTGAACCCCGCACTCCTTCTGAAGCGCAACACTCTCCACACTGTTAACGCGCCGAACTTAAGTCCTTCAGCCACCCGAGGATCAGCGATGAATCTCCAGAACTTCCGCTTCGAGACCGATGCCGACGGCGTGGCGTTGGCGACCTGGGACTGCCCCGGCCGCTCGATGAACGTCATCACCCAAGCGGTGATCGACGAGATCGAGGCCATCGTCGACGCGGTCGTCGCCGACCCGGCCGTGAAGGGCTGCGTCATCACCTCGGGCAAGGACAACTTCTCGGGCGGCGCCGACCTGACGATGCTGCAGGGGCTCGGGCTCGAATACGAGAAGCTCAAGCGCGAGCAGGGCGAGGAGCCCGCCATGCGCCACTTCTTCGAGGCCTCGCGCCGGCTCTCGCTGGTGTTCCGCAAGCTCGAGACCTGCGGCAAGCCCTTCGCGGCGGCGGTGAGCGGCATCTGCCTCGGCGGCGCGTTCGAGCTGGCCCTGTCGTGCCATCACCGCGTGGTCTCGGACGACCCGAAGACCCGCGTCGGCCTGCCCGAGATCAAGGTCGGCCTGTTTCCCGGCGGCGGCGGCACGCAGCGCGTCGCGCGGCTGATGCAGACGGGCGACGCACTGCAGATGCTGTTCAAGGGCGAGCAGATCCGCCCGGCCATGGCCAAGAGCATGGGCCTCGTCCACGAGGTCGCGGGCAAGGACGAGATCGTGGCCAAGGCCAAGGCCTGGATTCTGGCCGGCGGCTCGGCGGTGGCGCCCTGGGACGTGCCGAAGTTCAAGGCGCCCTCGGGCAAGGTCTACTCGGCCGCAGGCATGATGATCTGGCCGCCGGCGAACGCGATCTACCGGCGCGAGACCCACGACAACTACCCGGCGGCGAAGGCCATCCTGGCCTCGGTCTACGAGGGCCTCCAGCTGCCGATGGATCTCGGACTGAAGGTCGAGAGCCGCTACTTCGCGATGATCCTGCGCACCAAGGAGGCGGCGGCGATGATCCGCACGCTGTTCATCTCGATGGGCGAGCTGAACAAGGGCGCGCGCCGCCCGAAGGACGTCCCCGCCACGAGCATCAAGAAGGTCGGCGTGGTCGGCGCCGGCTTCATGGGCGCCGGCGTCGCCTACGTCACGGCCAACGCCGGTCTCGACGTGGTGCTCGTCGACCAGTCGAGCGAGGCGGCCGAGAAGGGCAAGGCCTACGCCCACGCGCTGATCACCGGGCAGATCAACAAGGGCCGCGCCAAGACCGCGGACCGCGACGCGCTGCTCGCCCGCATCACGGCGTCCGCCGACTACGCGGACCTGGCCGACTGCGACCTCGTCATCGAGGCGGTGTTCGAGGACCCGCGGGTGAAGGCCGAGGTGATCGCCAAGGTCGAGGCGGTGATCGGCCCCGACACGATCTTCGCCTCCAACACCTCGACGCTGCCGATCTCCGGCCTCGCCAAGGCGTCGTCCCGCCCCGAGCAGTTCGTCGGCATCCACTTCTTCTCGCCGGTCGAGAAGATGATGCTCGTCGAGATCATCAAGGGCGAGGCCACCGGCGACCGGGCGCTCGCCACGGCGCTCGACTACGTCCGCACCGTGAAGAAGACCCCGATCGTCGTGAACGACGCCCGCGGCTTCTTCGCCAACCGCTGCGTCGGCGCCTACATCCTCGAGGGGCACAAGATGCTCAACGAGGGCGTGCCGCCCGCGATGATCGAGAACGCCGGCAAGATGGCCGGCATGCCGGTCGGGCCCCTCTCGCTCAACGACGAGGTCGCCCTCGACCTCGGCCTCAAGATCGCCAAGGCGACGGAGGCGCAGCTCGGGCCCGACGCGGTCGACCCGGCGCAGAAGGCGCTGCTCGTCGAACTCGTCGAGACCCAGGGCCGCCTCGGGCGCAAGAACAAGAAGGGCTTCTACGACTACCCGGAGGGCGCGCCCAAGCGCCTGTGGCCCGGCCTCAAGGACCTGCAGCCCACCCACCTCGACCCCGACACCCTCGACATCGCCGAGCTGAAGCACCGCCTTCTGGTGGTCCAGGCGCTGGAGGCCGCGCGCACGGTGGGCGAGGGCGTCATCACCGACCCGCGCGAGGCCGACGTCGGCTCGATCCTCGGCTTCGGCTTCGCGCCCTTCACCGGCGGCGCGCTGTCCTACATCGACTTCATGGGCGCGAAGGACTTCGTGGCGCTCGCCGAGGGCCTGGAAGCCAAGCACGGCCCGCGCTTCGCCGTGCCGGACAACCTGCGCGCCCTGGCCGAGACCGGCGGCACGTTCTACGGCGAGGCGGCGAAGAAGGCGGCGTGAGGCGAGCCTCGCTCCTCGCTCCCCGGGAGGAGCGACGCGTCCGCTTCTCCCCCGTCATCCCGGGGCGCCGAAGGCGAGCCCGGGATCCCGAGCCCCCGCGCATGCCGTTGGGGGCGGAACGCATCCGCTCCTTCGCCCACGGACGGCGGTTCTGGATTCCGGACTCTGCTTCGCAGCCCCGGAATGACGGCTCCTGTTTCGGATAGGGGGCGGACATCCCGCCTCACCCCACCGCGGCGAGCCGCCGCCGCAGAACCTCGACGTCGGCGTGGTTGTTCGACAGCAGATCGGTGATGTCGCCGACGACGAGGGCCTTCACGTGGCGGCAGCGCACCCCGTGGCGGCCGGCCATGCAGGTGCAGCGCAGCATCAACCCGCTCGTGCGGTCCTCCAGCGAGACCTCGTAGCGGTTGCCGGTGCTGCCGCGCATCGCGAAGCGCAGGGCGTCGGGCTCCGCGGGCTTCAGGACGCGCAGGATGCGGCCGCTGATGGCGCCCGCGCCCGCCCGCGGCACCGCGGCGCTGCCGTCGATCCGCGTCGCCGGCAGCGACAGCACCCGCGACAGGTCGGGCACGTCCGCGGCCTCCGTCTGCCGGACGGCGGCGAGCGCGATCTCGGCGCAGGCGTAGGCGTCCTCGCCGGCGTCGTGGTGCTCGAAGCGGATGCCGAGGCGCCTTGCGACCTTGCCGAGCCCGCAGCCCTCCGGGTCCGGGAACACGCGCCGGGCGACCTGGACCGTGCAGAGGTAGCGCAAGGGAGGCGCCGGCAGCCCGCAGGCCTGGAGCGAGGCCCGCAGCACGCCGATGTCGAAGCTCGCGTTGTGGGCGAGGATCAGCCCGCCGGCGAGGTCGGGCAGGAACTCGGCGACCGCCTCGCCGAAGCCGGGCTTGTCGCGCACGTCGGCCGGGACGATCCCGTGGACGCGGATGTTGCCGGGCGCGAACCGCAGCTCCGGCGGCCGGATCAGCCGGGACGCGCGCCGGACCACGCGGCCCCCCTCGATCCAGGCGAGCCCTATCGCGCAGGCGCTGTCGCGCCGCTCGTTGGCGGTCTCGAAGTCGAGGGCGACGACGGTCATGAGCCCAGGGACGGCCGCGAGGATGTCATGCCCCAGGTCTATGACCCGGCGACTCGCGCTTCAAGCGGCTGCGACCATCGCGAGCCATTCGTCTTCCGAGACGACGCGCACCCCGTGCTTCTCGGCATCCTTCAGCTTCGAGCCGGCGCCGGGGCCGGCGACGACGAGGTCGGTCTTGGCCGAGACCGAGCCCGAGACCTTGGCGCCGAGGCGCTCGGCGGTGGCCTTGGCCTCGTTGCGGGTCATCTTCTCCAGAGTCCCGGTGAAGACCACCGTCTTGCCGGAGAACGCCGCGGTGCTCGCGGACGCCTCCATCGGGGCGACCTGGACCTCCTTGAGCAGCGCCGACACGGCGGCGTCGTTGTGCGGCTCGGAGAAGAACGCGATCAGCGAGTCGGTCGCCACCGGGCCGATCTCGCCGTCGTCGGCGAAGACCCGGTAGGCGTCGCCGGGGCGCTGCTCGGCGGCCCGCGCGATCGCCGCGCGCACCGCGTCCAGGCTGCCGTAATGCGCGAGCAGGCTCGCGCGCTGGCTGGTGCTGAACCGGATCTTGCCGGCCTCCGTCGGCGCGGCCTCGCCCTCGTCGGTATCGCCCGCCTCCGCCGGAAGGCCGGCCTCGAGCAGCCGGTCGCGGGTGGTCGGCCCGATGCGCGGCACCGCGGAGAATTCGATCCAGTCCGGCCCGGCCTGCGCGTCGGCTGCGGCCCGCAACGCCTGCTTCAGGGCGGAAAAATCCGAGAACCGCTTGGCCAGCGCCTTGGCGGTCGACTCGCCGATGTCGGGGATGCCCAGCGCGAACAGGAAGCGGTTCATCGGCAGGCGGCGGCGCTCGGTGACCGCGCCGAGCAGGTTGTGGATCGCCTTGTCCTCCTCCTCGCCCTTCTTCTTCGTCGGCTTCTTCGGCGCCAGCGCCCCCTCCGCCCGGCGCTCCGCCGACAGGGCCTCGCGGCGCGCGACGATCGCCGCCTTCAGCGGCTCGAACTCCAGGGTGAACAGGTCGGCGGGCTGGCGCACGAGGCCGGCCTCGAACAGCACCTCGATGTAGGTCTGTCCGAATCCTTCGAGGTCGAAGCCGTTGCGCGAGACAAAGTGCTTCAGGCGCTCGACGCCTTGCGCCGGGCAGATCAGCCCGCCGGTGCAGCGCCGCACCGCGTCGGGCTTGCCGGTGCGCGGGTTGATCTCGCGGACCGCCCTGCTGCCGCAGGCCGGGCAGGTCTCGGGGAAGACGAAGGGCCGGGCGTCGGCCGGGCGCTTGTCGAGTACCACGTCCATCACCTTGGGGATCACGTCGCCGGCCCGCAGCACCACAACGGTGTCGCCGACGCGGATGTCGCGGCCGTCGCGGATCGGCTCGCCGTCCCCGCCGACCCCCTTCACGTAGCCCTCGTTGTGCAGCGTCGCGTTCGAGACCACGACGCCACCCACCGTCACTGGGCGCAGCCGCGCGAGCGGGTTGAGCGAGCCGGTGCGGCCGACGTTGATGTCGATGCCCTCGACCACGGTGAACGCCTCCTGCGCGGCGAACTTGTGGGCCAGCGCCCAGCGCGGGCTGCGCGAGACGAAGCCGAGCCGCTTCTGCAGGGCGAGGTCGTCGACCTTGTAGACGACGCCGTCGATGTCGTAGCCGAGCGTCGGCCGGTCCGCCTCGATCGTCCGGTAATGCGCGATCATCCCGGCGGCGTCGGCAAAGGTGACGGTCAGCGGGTTCACCGGCAGGCCCCAGGCGCGAAACAGCGCCATTACCCCCGATTGCGTCCCCTCGAAGGGCGGCACCACCTCGCCCCAGGCGTAGGCGAAGAACTTGAGCGGTCGTGAGGCGGTGATCGACGGGTCGAGCTGGCGCAGGGAGCCGGCGGCGGCGTTGCGCGGGTTGGCGAAGAGCGGCTTTCCCGCAGCCTCCTGGCGGGCGTTGATCGCGGCGAAATCCGCGTGCGAGAGGTAGACCTCGCCGCGCACCTCGCAGATTGCCGGCCAGCCGCTGCCGGCGAGCGCCTGCGGGATGTCCTCGACCGTGCGGGCGTTGGCCGTGACGTTCTCGCCGGTCTCGCCGTCGCCGCGGGTGGCGGCGGTGACGAGGCGCCCGTCCTCGTAGCGCAGGGACAGCGACAGCCCGTCGATCTTCGGCTCGGCGGTGAAGGCGAGCGGCGCCTCCGGCCGGTTCAGGAACCGGCGCACGCGGGCCACGAACTCCTCGACCTCCTCGTCGGCGAAGGCGTTGCCGAGGGAGAGCATCGGGACGGCATGGCGCACCTTGGCGAATTTTTCGGACGGCTTCGCGCCGACCGCCGTGCTCGCCAACCCGGTGCCGGCGAGATCGGGAACTTGCGCTTCCAGCGTCTCCAGCTCCCGGCGCAGGGCATCGTAGGCGGCATCCGAGATCTCGGGCGCATCCTCCTGGTGGTAGAGCCGGTCGGCCTCGGCGATCTCCGCGGAGAGGGCGGCGTGGCGCGCCCGCGCCGCGTCCGCGGTGAGCGTCGGGCTCGGCGCATTGGATTTTCGCGCGTCGAACTTCTCGGCGTCGGACTTCTCAGCGTCGGACTTGGTCGTGGCGGAGTTGGGCTTCGGCATCGGGCTCAGGACTTCCGCATTGGGCGATCGGGCTTCTAACCGATTTCCCCCCGGCCGAGATCACTTCCCGATCGAGCCGAAGCGTCGCGATGCACAGGGATCGCGCGTGGCTCGCGCGGCCGGGGCAGGATCAGCTCCGGGCGCCGCACCAGCGCCGCGGCCCCGAGCAGGACCAGCCCGGCGAGGATCGCGACCAGCGACAGGGGCAGCACCGGCATCAGCGCGCCGGAGGCCGCGCCGCCGGCGACGGAGCCGAGGTTCATCACCGCCATGAATACCTCGAACTGCGTCGCCGCGCCGGCGCGTCCGCGGCTCGCCTGCATCAGCGCCGGCACCAGGGCGACGATCAGCAGGCCGGGCAGGACGTTGGTGAAGCCGAGGATCAGCGGCCCGGCCGACCCGGCCAGGCCCGCCGCGATCAGGGCGGCGGTGGCGAGGAACGCGGCGGCGCTCGCCAGGAACAGGGCGCGCAGCGCCGGCAGCGGCCCGGCGCGGTCGCACCACGACCCGATGGCCACGGCACCCACCGTCCCGCCCGCGAAGGCGAGGCCGGCCTGGAGCCGCGACAGGGCGGCGGCATCCCAGCCCTGCGCCTGCACGAGGTCGACGGAGAACGGCAGCTCGAACAGCGCGAGCGCGGCATCGACCGCGAAGCACAACGCGACGAGCCGCAGGGCGTGCGGCCGGCGCAGGCCAAGGCCCAGCCGGCGCAGGAACCGCCCGAACGGCACGTTCCGCCCGGCGTCGGCGCCGACGCGGCGCGCCGACGAGAGGAAGGCGTCGCCCGGCGCCTCGCGCACCAGCAGGATCGGCAGGCTGGCGAAAATCGCGGCCGCGAGCAGGCACAGGGCTCCGAACCGGAACCCGTAGGCCGCGAGCAGCCAGCCGAACAGGCCGGCGCCGAGGCTGGTGCCGGCGACGAACCCGGCCCGGGTGCAGGCGCTCATCCGCCCGAGCTCGCCCTGTGGGACATGGTCCATCACCATCCGGTCGCAGGCGGTGTCGAGCAGGGCGGCGAAGGTGCTGTGGGCGAGGAACACGAGGCCGAGCGCCCCGAGCGACCGTTCGCCGGGCACCAGCAGCAGCCCGGCCAGCGCCAGGTGGCAGCCGAGGATCGCGAGC
This sequence comes from Methylobacterium sp. WL120, assembly GCF_008039465.1. NCBI lineage: Bacteria > Pseudomonadati > Pseudomonadota > Alphaproteobacteria > Hyphomicrobiales > Methylobacteriaceae > Methylobacterium > Methylobacterium sp. WL120. Next base: position 13,966 of record NZ_VRUT01000010.1, read on the forward strand.
ACGCTCCAGGCGCGGCGCCGCCCCATCGCGAACCCGCTCGCGCGATCGACCAGCGGCCCCCACAGGATCGGCTGGACCGTCCAGGGCAGGCCGGCGACGGCGAAGTGGAGGCCGACCTCCGCGCTCGACACGCCCTGCGCCGCCAGATGGTTGGCGAGCGCGGTGAGGGAGAATCCGGCGACCAGGCCCTGGTAGAGATAGGTGGCGAAGAACACGCCGTAGCGCGCCCTGCGATCCTGCAGGGTCGGCAGCCGAACCGACGACCGACCTGACGACCACCGTGCGGCCGCACCGGCTTGCGGACCCGGCCGCACGGGCGGATCCTCGCCGCCGCTCATCGCCGAAGGTCTTTCATTGCACGCGCACCCGCTCCGCCCCGATCCTACGACGGAAGCCGGCCGAACGCGCGCGCCTTTCGCTCCCCCCGCAGAGAGGGGAGCGAACAGCAGGTTTCCGGCGAAGGCATCATGAGCGACGGTTGGATCGTCACCGGACCCGGCCCCACCGATACGATCCAGATCTGGAGCGTCGACCTCGCCCTGTCCACGGATCGGCTCGCGTGCTGCGATGCCTGGCTTTCGCCCGCGGAGGCCGCCCGCGCCGGCCGCTTCCTCCGGGCGGAGGATCGCGACCGGTCCCGCGTGAGCCACGCGGCGCTCCGCCTGATCCTCGCCCATGCGCTCGGCGTGGCGGCCGAGGCGCTCGCCTTCGCGCCGGGGCCGGCCGGCAAGCCGGAATTGGCCGGGGCACAGGCGGGCGCGCTGCACTTCAACCTGTCGCATTCGGGCACACGCGCCCTCGTCGGGGTCTCGCCCAAAGCCGCGATCGGGGTCGACGTCGAGGCGCTGCGCCCGGTTCCCGACGCGTTGCGCATCGCTCGTGCGCACTTCGCGCGCGCGGAAGCCGAGGCGCTGGCAGCCCTGCCGCCCGAAGAAGTCGATGCGGCCTTCACCGGATTGTGGACACGCAAGGAAGCGGTGGTGAAGGCGCTGGGGGCTGGCCTGTCCCTGCCGCTCGACCACCTCGCCCTGACCCTGCCGCCGGCGCCGCCGCGCCTCGTCGCGATCGTCGGCGACGACCCCGAGGCCTGGAGCCTCCACCACCTCGAACCCGGCCCCGGCACGGTCGGCACCGCAGCGATCCGGGCAGCCGGCGCCACCATCGCCCGCTGCGCGCTGCCGGAGGACTGGCCGGACCGCCACCCGCGCTGAGCGGGCGAAACGGCGACCCCGTGCGAGATGCCGCTTGCGGCCGACCCTGGCCCCGGTTATACCCCCGCTCGCTGGCGAAGCCGCCGGCCGTCGGAGTGTAGCGCAGTCTGGTAGCGCACCACGTTCGGGACGTGGGGGTCGCAGGTTCAAATCCTGCCACTCCGACCAAAGTTTCCTTTCGGAAACAGGTCTTCCCGGCTCAGAGAGCATCGGCACAGTCACAGGATTGCGCGAGAGTCGCGCAATCGGTTCGCCGCCGACCGGAAATGCCGGCACCTGTTCCACCTCAGCCTCTATCGCGAGATCGACACCGGCATCTCGATCGTCCGGAGGCGCGATGCGCTACGGGATCAAACGCCGCTCACCTGACCGGTATCTTTGGTCGAGCCGCGTGGAAGGCAATCGCGTGGCGGTCGTCATGGATTGACAGATCTCATATATTTAAAAATAAATATATTACGTCTTGGTTTTTGTATAATAAATCGACATTGAATTTATGTTTCGATTGATTTATTGATCAATTCGGATTTATTGATATAAAAAGTCAATGGATAGACGCGTGAAACGGCGAGATGCCGGTGCCAGATTAATGGCATCGACGTCTCGTTCGATCAGGCAAGCTGCAGCAACGGAAATCTTGACCCGCTAGTGCCGCGCCAGGCGGTGCAGAGCCTGGAGGAAGATGTCCACGTCCTCGCGGGTGTTGTAGAAGGCCAGCGAGGCGCGGATCGATTGGTCGACGCCGAAGCGTCGCAACGCCGGCAGGGCGCAGTGGTGGCCGGAACGCACGGCCACACCGTGGCGGTCGAGATGGTGGGCCACCGCCTCGTTCGCCTGGCCTTCGATCGTGAAGGACATCACGCTGGCCTTCTCGCGGGCGGTGCCGATCAGGCGCAGGCCCTTGATGTCGGCGAGACCCGCTTGCGCGTAGTCGAGCAGGTCGTGCTCGTAGGCGGCGATGGCCGGGAGGCCGACGCTCTCCAGGTAGTCGAGCGCCGCGCCGAGGCCGACGGCGCCGGCGATGTCGGGGGTGCCCGCCTCGAACTTCTCGGGCGCGCCCTTGTAGACCGTCCTGGTGAAGGTGACGTCCTCGATCATGTGGCCGCCGCCTTGCCACGGCGGCATCGCCTCGAGCAGGTGCTTTTTGCCGTAGAGGGCGCCGATGCCGGTCGGCCCGAAAACCTTGTGACCGGAGAACACCACGAAGTCGGCATCGAGCGACTGCACGTCGATCGGGATGTGTGGCGTCGACTGCGCGGCGTCCACGAGCACCGGCACGCCGTAGGCGTGGGCCAGCGCGATGATCTCGCGGACTGGGTTCACCGTGCCGAGCGCGTTGGCGACGTGGGTCACCGATACGATCTTGGTCCTCCCTGAGAGCAGGGCCGCGTATTGCTCGAAGATGATCTCGCCGCGATCGTTGACCGGGATCACGCGCAAGGTCGCGCCGGTGGCCTGGCTGAGCAGCTGCCAGGGCACGATGTTGGCATGATGCTCGATCGTCGAGACAATGATCTCGTCGCCCGGCCCGATGTTGGCACGTCCGTACGAGTTCGCCACGAGGTTGATCGCCTCGGTGGTGCCGCGCACGAAGACGATGTCGTCCTTCGATGAGGCGTTGAGGAAGCGGCGCACCTTCTCGCGGCCGCCCTCGAACAGGTCGGTGGAGCGGGCGGCCAGCGTGTGCGCCGCCCGGTGGATGTTCGAGTTGTGGCGGGCGTAGAACTCGGAGGTCGCGTCGATGACCGATTGCGGCTTGTGCGTGGTCGCCGCGTTGTCGAGCCAGACCAGCCGATGCCCGTTCACGCTCTGGTGAAGGGCCGGAAAGTCCTTGCGGACACGCTCGACGTCGAAGGGGGCGCCGACCAGGCTCGACGGGGTCGAGGTGACCCGCGGAACCGGGCCGTGATGCCGTGAAGGCTCGACGCGGGGCGCGGCCTGCGGCTTGGCGTGCGGCTTGGCGTTCCGCGGCGATCCCGTCAGGAAGTAATAGTCGCCCGACGTGAACGGCTGGTCGCCGCCATGCTCCACCGTCCGCACGGGGTCGCCGGAAGGGCGGCCCGTGCGTTGGAAGTTCTCCTGGGCGACGTCGACGCCGGCCTTCGACGGGTCGGCCGGCACGAGGCTCGGCGCGACGGCGCTGGCGAAGGCGTTCGCGCGCGGATGATCCGCCGCGACCCGCCGATGCAGGTCGGGTCCGCCGGGGAGGAAAGCGGCCACGTCCGGCAGGCTCGGCACGAAGAATTCCGGCAGGCCGTGCCGCGCGGATGGAACGCCGCGCTGCGACGCCAGCGGGTCCGCGAGCGGATGCACCGACGGGATCGTCGCCGTGTCGAGGAAGCCGGCGCCTGCGGGCGCGGGCGTCCCGCCGAACGGGTTCGCCGCGGAAGGCCCCGTCAGGCCCGGAATCCCGGCGGCAGGGCCGCCGACATTGCGCGCGCCGAGGCTGGCGGCGTCGGGCTGGAATCCTGATGCCGCCGAGGGGGGGCCGAGGCCGGCACCCGGCAGCGAGGGCTGTCCGGGGCCCTGGGGAAGGCTCTCCAGGCCCTGCGGCAGTTGCGGCGAGGCCGGCGGCGACGGGGCGGACGCCGCCTGCCCCTGGCCGTAGATCTCGCGGGCGAGGCGCCCGACGAGGTCGGCGTGGGCCAGGGACGCGGCGCTGTCGCCCGTGGGGATGCCGATGGCGGACGTGCTCAACGCGCCGGCCTCAGGCGTAGTCATGGTAGTTGCCGAGCAGCACGTTATCGAGGCGTGCGATCGCATCCTCGACCAGCACCGCGGCGGAGAAGTAGCGGGTCACAAGGTGCGAGGCGATGGAGTGGTCGTTGGTGCCCATGTAGCGCACCGACAGGCCCGGTTCGATCTCGCCGGTGACGCCGGACTTCTGCAGGCCGACGACGCCCTGCTCGCCTTCGCCGACGCGCAACAGCAGGATCGAGGTGGTCTGCGCGCCGGTGGCCGGGTCGACGTCGATCGGTAGCTTGTCGCTCGGCACCAGCGGCACGCCGCGCCAGGTGAGGAACGGGGCGCCGAACAGGTGCACCACGACCGGCGGCACGCCGCGGCGGGTGGCCTCGCGGCCGAAGGCGGCGATGGCGCGGGGGTGGGCGACGAAGAAGGCGGGCTTCTTCCAGACGAGGGTCAGCAACTCGTCGAGGTCGTCCGGGGTCGGCGGACCCGAGCGGGTCGGGATGCGCTGGCGCCCGCCCACCTCGTTGAGGAGGCCGAACTCGGAGTTGTTAAGCAGCTCCCACTCCTCGCGCTCCTTCACGGCATCCACCGTCAGGCGGATCTGCTCGCGGAGCTGGTCGATCTCGTTCGAGTAGAGATCGGTGACGCGGGTGTGGGTGTTGAGGATCGTCTGGATCGTCGAGAGATGGTACTCGCGCGGATCGATCTCGTAGTCGACGAAGGTCGTCGGCAGGCGCGGCGCGCCGGTGTGCACGGCCAGCAGCTCGATGCCCTGCTCGCCGTGGCTGTTGGTGTGGCCCTTCAGGCGGTCGCGCTCCTCGACATAGTGCGCGATGCGGTTCTTGACCGCGTCGTCGTCGAGCGCCGCGCGGTCGAGGGTCAGCAGCGTCACCGCCGAGAGCGCCTTGACGGCCGGTGCGGGCTGGCCGTCGCCGACGAGGGTTTCGTCGCCGAAGAAGTCGCCGCGGGTCGCCAGCCCCGAGCGCAGGCGGTTCTTGTACGGGCCCGACAGCGAGAGCTCGACGGTGCCGTCGGCGACGACGGTCAGGCTGCGGTCGCCGGCGCCGCCTTCCGAGATCGTCTCCCCGGCGTTGTGCCGGCTCTCGGTGAACTTGCCGGCGAGCGCGGACAGCTCGGCGTCGCCCAGGCGGCTGAACGCCGGCACGGCGCGGAGCGAGGCGGGACTGATCGTGCGGGCGTTGCCGTCCGTGGCGAGGTCGATGCGGCCGGGTTTGGCCAGCACCACGGCGCGCCGGTTCACGCGGTAGACGCCGCCGTCCACGTTGACGAAGGGCAGCAGCCGCAGGAGCCAGCGCGGGGTGTTCGCGAGGTTCTGGACCGAGGTGACGGTCGCGGTCGATAGATTGCGTGCTGCCGATGCGCCCACGCTCAGTCCTTGTCCGCTCATGTCCGGTCGTCCCCACTTTGTTTTTGAATTGTGTCGCGCCCTCTGAAGAACAGGCGCGATCGATCAGCCGCATTAACGCTGCGTTGAGAGCAAGCACGCTCGGCCAATAAATCGAATGATTTACATGCAGTTGCGAAACCTATGCAGCATCGTAATAGAATGACGGTCTAGCCTCGACTGCGACGCATCGTCAATAGAAGAATATTCCGAATTTGTGGAGCGCTGCAGTATCGCTTCCTGTCTATCGACCGTATGATGAGGACGATTTCTGGAAAAGGGCATCTCGAGAGAATGAAATTCTAGAAATTACGCTCCGAACGCGAGGTTCGACGGGAAATCCTCTTCAACGGCGTCCCGTGCGGCGGAGCCGGTCCGCGCGGCCTTGCGCCTCTTCCCGGGTCACGAGTGGCGTGGCCGGCCTTTGCGACCTTTGATTCCGCCGAGATCGGGCGGCAGCCTTCAACGGCGCCCAAGTCGAATCATCGTCGGGTCAGATCCCGTCTCCGAAGAACTGGTCCATGCTCTGCGCCGGCTCCTCGTTGCGCGGCAGCTTCGACACCACCCGGGCGGGCACGCCGGCGACGGTGGTGTGGGCCGGTACGTCGTGCAGCACGACCGCGGCGGCGGCGACCCGGGCGCCTTCGCCGACGCGGATGTTGCCGAGCACCTTGGCGCCGACGCTGAGCAGCACGCCGCGCTCGATCTTGGGATGGCGGTCGCCGCTTTCCTTGCCGTTGCCGCCGAGGGTCACGGATTGGAGGATCGAGACGTCGTCGGCGATCACCGTGGTCTCGCCGATCACCACGCCGGTGGCGTGATCGATGAACACGCCCGAACCGATCCGCGCCGCCGGATGGATGTCGGCGCCGAACACCTCCGAGATCCGGCTCTGCACGTGCAGCGCCAGCGTCGCCCGGCCCTGGTGCCAGAGCCAATGCGCGACGCGGTAGCCCTCCAGCGCCGCCAGCCCCTTGTAGAACAGGAACGGATCGAGATAGCGGCGGCAGGTCGGGTCGCGCTCGCGGATGGCGACGAGGTCGCGCACCGCGTGGGCGCCCGCATGCGGGTCGGCTTCGAATGCCGCCAGGCACAGGTCGCGCATCGCCAGCCGGGAGAGGTCGCCGTCGCCGAGCCGGTGCGCGAGCCGGTAGGCGAAGGCCTGCGCGATGCTGCGCTGGTCGAGTACCGTCGCCTGGATGATGCCGGCATAGAGCGGCTCCTCGACGAGCGCCGCCTCCGCCTCGCGACGGACCTCCTGCCAGACCGCGTCGACGGAGGTGCTGCGGCTCGTCGTCCGCAGCGGCGCCTGCGGCAGGGCGGAGCGCGCCTCCAAAATGGCGCCGAGACTCACGCGACGATCCTCGATTCGAAAGGCATCCTCACGCCGCCTGCTTCTTGAAGAGATCCGGCAGGTAGCGGTGCAGGGTCTCGTGGCCGTCGAACTTCACGTCCAGGGTGAGGCTCGCCGCCGGCGCCTCCGCATGCGTCTCGACTACGCGGCCCAGCGCATGGCGCCAGATGCCGAGCGCTTCCGCCACGTCGAGCCGTGCGAAGATGACCTGGTCGCCCTCGACGATGGAATCGGCCCGTTCGGTCCGATTCGCCGCCGGCCGGCGAGGCCGATCCGCGACCAAAGGGGCGGAAGAGTCCATGTCCTCCGTCGCGTCGAAATCGGAGAAGCTTTGCGTCGCGGAAGCCCTGTCCAGCAGCATGAATATTCCGTTAAGTGATTGTTTAGATTGAATAATTAGCGATGCGAACCTCGATTGCAAGCGTTGTTTCCGTTCCAGGGGCGCGATAGGCCGGAGGAGATGTCGGCATTTCCGGTCGGCCGGAACCCTCGCGGATGATGAAGTCCCTTGTCGAAAGCCGCCTATCGGCTGCGTGCCGCGGCGACACGGCCGTGCGCGCGGCGCCTCGGCGCGGCGTGCGGGCATGAGCGCCTTTCTCCCCGCGCTCGCCGGCGGCGCGCTCATCGGCCTCTCGGTCGCGATGCTGCTGCTGTTGAACGGCCGCATCGCCGGGATCAGCGGCCTGGTCGCCGGCCTCGGCACCGACAGGGGCGAGCGCCGGCGCGTGGACGCCGCCTTCGTCGCCGGGCTGCTCTTCGGGCCACCCGCCTTCGCGTGGCTCGCCGGGGCCTGGCCGGAGATGCGGATCGTCGCCTCCCTGCCGGTTCTCGTCGTCGCGGGCCTCCTCGTCGGGTTCGGCACCCGCCTCGGCTCGGGCTGCACCAGCGGCCACGGCGTCGCCGGGTTGGCGCGGCTGTCGCCGCGCTCGCTCGTCGCCGTGCTCACCTTCCTGGCGGCCGGCATGGCGACGGTGGCGCTGATGCGCACTTTGATGCCGACCTCGGGCGTGTCGTGGTGATCGGCCTCCGGCGCATCCTCGCGGGGCTCGCCGCGGGCCTGGTCTTCGGTCTCGGCCTGTCGCTCTCCGGCATGCTCGATCCGGTGCGGGTCCGCGGCTTCCTCGACGTGACCGGACCTTGGGATCCGAGCCTGATGTTCGTGCTCGGCGGCGCCGTCACGGTCTCGGCGCTCGGCTACCTGCTATCCCGCCGCCTGCCGCGGCCGGTCCTCGACGAACGCTTCCAAATTCCGACGAACCGCCGGATCGATCCGGCCCTCGTCGGCGGGTCCGCCCTGTTCGGGATCGGCTGGGGGCTGTCCGGTTTCTGTCCCGGCCCGGCCGTCGCGGCGCTGTCGATCGGCGGCCTGCCGGTCGTCGTGTTCGTGCTCGCGATGCTGGCCGGCATGGCCGGTCACGCCTGGACGACGCGAACGGACGCGGTGGTGCCGGAGCCGCTTTCGTCGTCGAAAGCGTTCCGGTGAACCGTTCGACCGCGGATGAGCACCGTCCGTTCGGCTTCTCAGCTCAAAAAAGCCGGGTCAGCGCGTAGCAGGCCGCCGAGATGCCGGCCGCAGCCGGCAGGGTGACGACCCAAGCGACGACGATGTTGCCGGCAAGTCCCCATCGCACCGCCGAGGTCCGCCGCGCCGCGCCGACCCCTATGATCGCGCCCGTGATCGTGTGCGTCGTCGAGACCGGCACGCCGAGCCACGTCGCCAGGAACAGCGTGATGGCCCCTCCGGTCTCGGCGCAGAAGCCCTGCGTCGGGTTCAGCCGGGTGATCCGCGATCCCATCGTGTGCACGATGCGCCAGCCGCCCGACAGCGTGCCCAGCGCCATCGCGGATTGACATGCGAGCACCACCCAGAGCGGCACGTGGAAGTCGCCCGTCAGCCGGCCCTGCGAGTAGAGCAGCACCGCGATGATGCCCATAGTCTTCTGCGCGTCGTTGCCGCCGTGCCCGAGCGAGTAGAGCGAGGCGGAGGCGAACTGCAGCACGCGAAAGGTCTTGTCGACGCCGAACGGCGTCGCCCGCACGCAGCTCCAGGACACGACGAGCACGAGCACGAGCGCCAGGACGAAGCCGATGAGCGGCGACAGCACGATGGCGGCGACTGTCTTGCCCAGGCCCGACCAGACCACGACGCCGAGGCCCGCCTTGCTGACGCCCGCCCCGACGAGTCCGCCGACGAGTGCGTGCGAGCTGCTCGACGGGATGCCGAACACCCAGGTGACGACGTTCCACACGATGGCGCCGACGAGGGCGCTGAGGATCACCTGCGGGTCGACGATCCCGGCGTCGACGATGCCGGTCCCCAGCGTCTCGGCCACGTGCAGGCCGAAGAACAGGAACGCGATGAAGTTGAAGAACGCCGCCCAGAGCACCGCATATTGCGGCCGCAGGACCCGCGTCGAGACGATGGTGGCGATGGAGTTGGCCGCATCGTGCAGCCCGTTGAGGAAGTCGAAGACCAGCGCCACCGCGATCAGGGCGACGAGGTAGGGGAGGGCGAGGGTGGTGACCTCCATGGCGGTCACACGTTCTCGATCACGATGCCGCTGATCTCGTTGGCGACGTCCTCGAAGCGGTCGACCACGTCCTCCAGGTGCCCGTAGATCTCCGCGCCGATCATGTAGGCCATCGCGTCGCCGTCCCCGCCGTCGCGGCGATGCGCCTGATAGAGCGCCTTCAGGCCCTGCTCCTCCAACGCATCCGAATGACCCTCGATCTGGGTGATCGCCTCGGTGAGCTGGTTGATGCGCCCGGCATGGCTTCCCACCGCGTTGAGCAGCGGCACGGCTTCGGCCGTGAGGCGGGCCGCCTCGATCACCGTCTCGCCCATGGCGCGCATCAGGGGAGTGAAGTCGCGCAGCTCGTAGAGTTGGACCGCCTTCACGGTCTTGTTCATCTGGTCGATGGCGTCGTCCATCGACTGGATCAGATCCTTGATGTCGCCGCGGTCGAACGGGGTGATGAAGCTGCGGCGCACCGCCAGCAGGACCTCGGCGGCGATGGCGTCCGCCTCCTGCTCTCGGTCGACGATCACCTGGCAGTAACGCGGAACCTCCGCACCGCCCTGCAGCACGCCCTGGAGGGCTTCCGCGCCGGCGACCAAGGTCTGGGAATGGCGCGCGAAAAGATCGAAGAAGCGGTCTTCCCGCGGCATCAGGGCGCGAAACCAGCCAAGCATCGAACGACCCCTCGGGTGACCGTGACGCTCGGCCGAACTGCCGTTGGCTGCGTGCGTGGCAGCAAAACCCGAGACCAAGCTGAGGCGTTCCAAGGCGCTTCGGAAAGTCGGCTAACTTCTGGGTCGGCCCTCCCATCGTCGCGGGCACGCCGGAGGCGATCGCGGCCGGCGCGACGATGCCGCCTCGGCGTGAATCCCGTCGCGACAACAGGCCAGGAGAACATCGCTATCCTCGCACCGCGAAACACGGTGACGATCCCCTTCGAACGGGCCGAAATTCGGCAATCGCTGCTCTTGATGCGGAACCTTGGTTTCGAGATACCAAGACCAGTCTTCGTCACCGAAATTCAATCGAAAAGCGTGCGCCGTGCCTGCATCGACCCGTCGCGTCTTCCTGTCCGGCGCCCTCGCCCTGAGCATCGGGCCGGCCCGCGCCGCCTCGGCGCCCCTGCGGGTCGTGGCCTCCTCGCTGCCGCATGCGGAAATCCTCGAGTTCGTCGTCGACAAGCTCGCCCCCGACCTGCCGCTGAAGGTCATCGAGATCTCGGGCGATCTGCGCCCGAACGCCCTGCTGCGTGACGGCGACGCCGACGCCAACTTCTTCCAGCACGTCCCCTTCCTACGCTCTGAGGAAGCCGCCATGGGGATGCGCTTCGCCGTCGTTGCGGCGGTGCATGTCGAGCCCCTGGGCTTGTACAGCCGCCGTGCCAAGGCGCTCGCGGACCTGCCGGCCGGCGGCGTCGTCTCCCTGTCGAACAACGTCTCCAACACCAGCCGCGGGCTGTCGCTGCTTCAGGCCAACGGCCTGATCCGCCTGCGGGCGAAGGCGGCGGACGTGAACGCCACCGTGGACGACATCGTCGAGAACCCGAAGAACTTCCGCTTCGTCGAGATCGCCCCGCCGCAACTGCCGCGCTCCCTCGACGACGTGGCGCTCGCCGTCATCAACGGCAACTACGCGCTTGAAGCGGGGCTCGAGCCTGCGCGGGATGCGCTGGCGCTCGAACGCGCCGAGGGCAACCCGTATGCGAACGTCCTCGTCACCACCGAGGGCTTGGCGAAGGATCCCCGCGTGCTGCGCCTCGGAACCCTGCTGACCTCGGCCGAGGTCGCGGATTTCATCGGCAAACGCTACCGCGGCTCGGTCGTCCCCGTCCGCCCGTCCTGACCGGCGCGGACGCGGCCATCACCCGCCCTTCGACAGCTCTATCCTGCCCTGTCCTCGCCGAAACGGGCGAGCGGAGTCCACGACCGATGCGCTTCCTGAAGACCCTCGCCATCGCCCTCCTGTCTGTCGGCACGATGGCCGCCCAGGCCGAGACCCTGAAGATCGGTACGGTGCCGGGCGCCTACAGCGATGCCGTCACCGCCGCCGCCAATGAGGCGAAGGCGCAGGGCATCGACGTGAAGGTGATCGAGTTCAGCGACTGGACGACGCCCAACGTCGCCCTCGATGCCGGCGACATCGACCTGAACTTCTTCCAGCATCGCCCCTTCCTAGAGAACGCGTCGAAGCAGAAGGGCTACCGGTTCGACATCGTCGGGCTCGGCATCCTGCAGAACATCGGCTTGTTCTCGCTCAAGCATAAGAGCCTCGACCAGGTCCCGGCGGGGGGCAAGGTCGCCATCGCCAACGATCCGGTGAACCAGGGCCGAGGCCTGCTGCTGCTGCAGGAGGCCGGCCTCATCAAGCTCAAGGACGACGTCGGCTTCCTCGGCACCGTCGACGACGTCGTCGAGAACCCGAAGAAGCTGAAATTCACCGAAGTCGAGGGGCCGCAGCTGGTGCGGATCACCGGCGACGTCGACCTCGCCCAGGGCTACCCGCATTTCATCGTCGCCGCCGGCGCCTTCGATCCGACGAGCGGGCTGATCTATTCCGGCATCGAGGACAAGCTGTTTGCCGTGAGCTTCGTCACCAAGGCCGCCCGCAAGGACGACCCGACGATCCGGAAATTCGTCCAGATCTTCCAGAACTCCAAGGCCGTGAAGCAGCAGATCAACACATCCTTCGCCGGCAGCGACAAGCTGTACCTGCTCGCGTGGCAGAACTGACGATGGTGAGCTTGGCCTTGGACAGCCTCGGGGCGATCGATTCGGCGAGGCCGAACCTGCTCGCGGCGGACGCGATCTCTGCCGTCCGGGACTCGGCGGCCCGGCGCGGCGCCGGCACCGTTCGGTTCGAGAACGTTTCGAAGACGTACCGCTCCGCGGGCGGCGAGGTCCGCGCGCTGGACGACGTCAGCCTCGACGTTCCGTCCGGGGCGATCTTCGGCATCATTGGCCGCTCGGGCGCCGGCAAGTCGACCCTGCTCCGAACCGTCAACCGGCTGGAGGAGCCGACCTCGGGCCGGGTTCTGGTCGACGGCGAGCCGATCGAGGCCCTGCGTACGGCCGGCCTCGTGGCCCTGCGCCGCCGCATCGGCATGATCTTCCAGCACTTCAACCTGCTGTCCGCCAAGACCGTCCGGCAGAACGTGGCCCTGCCGCTCAAGGTGGCCGGGATCAGGCCGGCGGAGGTCGCGCGCCGGGTGGACGAGGTGCTGCGCCTCGTCGGCCTGGAGGGCAAGGCCGACACCTATCCGTCGCGCCTCTCGGGCGGGCAGAAGCAGCGCGTCGGCGTCGCCCGCGCCCTGGTCAGCGACCCCGAAATCCTGCTCTGCGACGAGGCGACCTCGGCGCTGGACCCGGAGACCACCCTGTCGATCCTCGGCCTGCTGAGGGACATCAACCGGCGGCTCGGCCTGACCATCATCCTCATCACGCACGAGATGAGCGTGATCCGTGAGGTCTGCACCGACGTCGTGGTGCTGGAAGCCGGGCGGGTCGCCGAATCCGGGCCGGTCTGGCGGGTGTTCGGCGCGCCCGAGCACCCGGCGACGCGGGCGCTGCTCGCGCCGCTTACCCGCGACGTGCCCGACGATCTGGCGCAGCGGCTGCTGCCGCATCCCGTGCCGGGCACGCAGGCCGTGCTGCGGATCACCTATTCCGGACGGTCCGCGCCCGACCTGTCGGCCCTCGTCGCGGCGACGGGCGGCACGGTCCGGCTCCTGCAGGCGGGCGTCGAGCGCATCCAGGGGCACGCCGTCGGCCGCATGCTCATCGCCGCCGAGGGCACGGAGGCGGAGGCCCGACTGAGGGCCATCGGGGAAACCGTGGAGGGGATCGGCTATGTCGCCGCAGATGATTGACCGCCTCTGGCAGGCGGCGTTCGACACGATCTTCATGGTGGGCGTGTCGGCAGGGATCGCGGTGCTGGCGGGCATCCCGCTCGCGCTGTTCCTCGTCACCTCCGGGCCTAACGGCATCTTTCCGGCCCCGCGGGCGAACCGCCTCGTCGGCGTTGTCGTCAACGGTTTTCGCGCCGTGCCCTTCATCGTGCTGCTCGTCGCGCTGATCCCGTTCACCCGGCTCGTCGTCGGAACCACGATCGGCGTCTGGGCCGCCATCGTTCCGCTGGCGGTGAGCGCGACGCCGTTCTTCGCGCGGATCGCCGAGGTCTCGCTGCGAGAGGTCGATCCGGGACTGGTCGAGGCGGCCCAATCCATCGGCTGCCGACGCCGCCACATCCTGCTCCACGTGCTGCTGCCCGAGGCCCTGCCGGGGATCGTCGGCGGCTTCACCATCACCATCGTCTCGATGATCGGCGCCTCGGCCGTGGCCGGCGCAGTCGGCGCGGGCGGGCTCGGCGACGTGGCGATCCGCTACGGCTACCAGCGCTTCGACACGACCGTGATGTCGGTGGTGATCGCGATCCTGATCGTCCTCGTCTGCCTCGTGCAGTTCACGGGCGACAGCGTTGTGCGGAGGCTTCGGGCGCGATGACAGGCGCCGCCAAGCAGATCCGGCTCAACGCGTTCAACATGAACTGCGTCGGCCACATCAACCACGGCCTGTGGACCCATCCGCGCGACCGCTCGGCCGAGTACAACACCCTGCGCTACTGGACGGACCAGGCGAAGCTTCTGGAGCGCGGCTTGTTCGACGGGATGTTCATCGCCGACATCCTCGGCGTCTACGACATCTACGGCGGCGGCATCGACATGACGGCGCGGGAGGCCGTGCAGCTGCCGGTGAACGACCCGACGCTGATCGTTCCGGCCATGGCGGCGGTGACGGAGCACCTGGGCTTCGGCATCACGCTCAACGTCTTCGCCGAGGCGCCCTACACCTTCGCCCGGCGCCTCTCTACGCTGGACCACCTCACCGGCGGGCGGGTCGGCTGGAACGTCGTCACCGGCTACCTCGAGAGCGCCCATCGCGGCCGCGGCGAGGCGCTTCCGGCCCACGACCGGCGCTACGATTACGCCGACGAGTACCTGGAGGTGCTCTACAAGCTCTGGGAGGGAAGCTGGGACGACGCGGCGGTGCGCCGGGACCGCGAGGGCCGCGTGTTCAGCGATCCGGCGCTGATCCGGCCGGTCTCCCATCGCGGCGAGTTCCTGTCGGTCGACGGCTACCACCTGTGCGAGCCCTCGCCGCAGCGGACGCCCGTCCTCTACCAGGCCGGCGCCTCCGGCCGCGGCCGCGCCTTCGCGGGACGGCACGCCGAGTGCGTCTTCATCTCGGCGCGGGACAAGGCCTCGGCCCGGGAGGCCGTCCGCGCGATCCGCGCCGAGGCCGCCGCCGCGGGCCGCGACCCGCAGGACGTGAAGGTGTTCATCGGCATCGCCGCCATCCCCGGCCGCACCCGTGCCGAAGCGGAGGACAAGCGCGCCGAGTACATGCGCTACGCCAGCGCCGAGGCCGGGCTCGCGCACTTCTCCGCCTCCACCGGCATCGATTTTTCCCGCTACGGCCTCGACGAGGCGATTCCCTACGCCCCCGGCAACGCCATCCAGTCGGCCACCGCGGCCGCGGCCAAGCGCGGGCTGACCAAGCGCGACCTGCTCTCGGAAATGGGCCTCGGCGGCCGCTACGCGGTGTTGACCGGCAACGCCGTGGCCATCGCCGACGAGCTGCAATCCTGGGTCGAGGAAGGCGAGGTGGACGGGTTCAACCTCAGCCGCATCGTCGTGCCGGAAAGCTTTTCGGACTTCATCGATGTCGTGATCCCGGAGCTTCAGGACCGCGGCCTGTACAAGACCGGCTACGCGCCGGGCTCGTTTCGGAACAAGCTGTTCGGCCAGGGCGACCGCCTGCCCGCCCGCCACGCAGCGCAGGCCTACCGCAGCGCCGCCGCCGTCACGGGCTGACGGCCGGCGCGACGGTTCAGATGCCGACGCGGCCGAGGCCCGGCAGCTTGAGGCCGGGGCGGCGGATGTCGAGGCCCGCGACGGCGCCGAGGAGGTTGACCTCGAAGCCCTCGACCCAGCCGAGCGTCAGCCCGAGATAGCCACCGAGGTTGATCCGGAACCCGGTTCCCGACGGCGTGAGGCCGACCCAGCGGCCGTCGTAGGGGAAGTCCTTGCCGATCGCCGTCGCCGGCAGGCTGGCGCGCATCTCTGGTACGGCGCTCATCACCGCGGCCACGAAGGTGTTCGAGTTCGGCCCGGGCCAGAGGTGGTAGTCGCCGAGCTTGGCATAGCGGTAGGTGGCGATGGTCTCGCGGATGCGCGGCAGCATCTGCTCCGCATCGACCCCGTCGGCGGCGAAGACCAGCTCCGGCACGCTGCCGAACCAGCGCCCGTCCGGTACGAAGCGATCGACCCAGATCGGCATGCCCCAGGCGGTGTAGTCGAACCGCCGGTAGGCGCGGTCGCCCGCGCCCTTCACGACGATCCAGCTGTGGCTCGCGATGATGCCGCGCCAGCTCACCGTCCGCGCCGAGAACACCCGCACCACGGCCGCGGGGTTCTGCGCCGCCGGCGGCAGGAGGCCGGCGCTCGACCGGTCGGCGGTGCGCCAGTCGGCGACGTCGTTGCGCAGGTAGTAGAGGGCCGCCGACACCGCGATCGGGGCGAGGAATACGAGCACGAAGACGAGGAGGGCGATGCGGAGCACGCGGGTCGGGTCCGGGGCAGGGCGGGACGTTCGGATCTAGGGACGGCGCCGGGCGGTTGGCAGAGCGGTGCGGCGTCATCGCGCCTCGGTTGGTCGGCCGGACGGCATCACCCCACCGGCCTGGAATCCTCGCATGTGGTACCTTTACGGCGTCGTCCTGCTCGCCGGGATCGCCAACGCCATCCAGCCCGGACAGAACGCGGCCTTGGCCAAGGGCTTCTCGCAGCCGATCACCGCCGGCCTCGTCGTCGGGATCACCACGGCCACCACCGTGCTCGTCGTCGGCCTCGTCACCGGCCGTCTGTCCTGGCCGTCCTCCGGGGGGATGGCGTCGATCCCGTGGTGGGGCTGGTTCGGCGGCGTCTTCGGCGGCGGCATCGTGATCACGCAGCTGCTGATCGCCCGCGAGATCGGCGCCGGCGCCTTCCTCGGCTTGCTGGTGACGGCGGGCGTCGTCACCTCGGTGCTGCTGGATCACTTCGGCTGGGTCGGCTTCGCGGTGCATCCGGCGACGCCCTGGCGCATTCTCGGCGGCATCTTGATGGTCGGCGGCGTCGCCCTGGTCGCCCTGTTCTGAGGAATCGCCGGCGCGATCGGGTCAGCCCGCCTCGTCGGGTCGCGCGCCTCTAGCGAACGCCGCGCGGAACCCCGGCCTAGCCAGGGCGGCGAGGACGTCGCGCAGCGCATCGGTCCGCTCGCGGCCGAAGGCCGCCTCGAAGCGCGTTTGCGCGGCCTGCCAGAGCGGGATCGACTGTTCTAGCTTCGCGGCGCCGAGATCGGTGAGCGCCACGCGGCGGACGCGGCGGTCGGCCGCGTCGGGGACGAGGCGGAGATACCCGTCGCGAGCCAGCGGCTTCAGCGTATGGCCAAGGCCGGACAGGTCCATCACCATGGTCTCGGCGAGCTGTCCCATGGTCGGGGTGCCCAGCGCGCGGACCGTCACGAGCAGGCTGTGCTGCGTCGTGCGCAGGCCGCACGGCGCCAGCACCTCGTCGTAGAGCTGCCCGATGTTGCGCGTCGCCTTACGCAGGGCGGCGTTGCTGCACCGGCTCCGATGGGTGCCGGAGGCGACCTCCACATCGGTGCGGGCTCGCGCGCCCTTCGCCATCGTTCGCCTCGTGTCGGCCGGCTTGCCGAAGATGACCAGATACCATGACCGAAGATGCAGGCATATGCCTGCGTTTAACTGCGCTCCGACCGGGCCGCTGGGTCGGGCCGCGGTAACCGGCTCCGGATGCGGACGCCTCCGGAGCCTGGGATGGCTCAGCGCGGGCGGCGACCGGCGCCGCCGCCGAAGCGCCGGCCGACATAGGCGATGAGCTTCGGCACGATGAAGGCCGTGAGGAGCTTGCGGATCATGGGGGCTGTCCTGTTCGGTGGGTGTCAGCGCGAGGGACGCAGCAGCCAGCCGGCGGCGAAGGCCACGGCGGCGAAGGCGATGAGGGTGGTGGCGCGGTTCTCGTCGGCATAGCCGAGGGCCTGCCGGCCGTAGGTCTCGCCACGGCGACGCGCGTCGCGGGCGTAGCGGCTGCCGTCGTCGACGAGCGATTCGCCGCGGCGCCGGGCCTCGCGGGCGAGGTGCGTGCCGTCGTCGATCAGGTCCTCGGCCCGGTCTCGGGCGCGACCGTAGGCGTACTGCGCCCCGCCGGCCACTTGGTCGACGGCGCCGCGGACTTGACGGCCGGCGTCGCCGGTGAGGCCGCCGAGGGTGGTCTGGGCGCGGCCCTTGAGGTGGCGCTTGGCGCCACGGAATTCATCGCGGTTCATGGTCGGGCTCCGTCGGTGAGGGGTGAAAAGGGGGGCGGGACGGCGTCGTGGGCCGTCCCGCCACGTCGGGTCGGGCGCGTCGCGGGGACGCGCGCGGTGATCAGAACTTGCTCTTCACCTTGTCGGCGAGGTTCTGGGCGCCGTCCTTGGCGTCGCCGACGGTCTTCTGGGCTTCGCCCTTCAGCTCCTGCGCCTTGCCTTCGGCTACGAGCTTGTCGTTGCCGGTGACGTTGCCGACGCCCTGCTTGACGTTGCCGACGGCCTCGTTGGCCAGGCCCTTGATCTTGTCGGTGGTGCTGCTCATCGAACGTGCTCCTGTCTTGGGTCGATCGGAAAACCGGCCGATCCGACCGGCGGGATGCCGGCCCCGGCGTACCGGGGCCGAAGGGGCGAGGTGGGGATCAGGCGCGGCGGGTGGTGCCGTAGGCGACAGCCGGGCCGACGGCGCCGAAGCGGCCGCCGAGGAAGCCGGCGAGCGCGCCGAAGATCAGCGCCAGGGCGCCGTAGAACGCGCCCTGGGTGGCGGCGCTGCGGGTGGCCTCGGCGGCGACCTTGGCCTTCTGCTTGGCGTCGGCGACGGCGGCGTCGTACTGCTTCTCGTAGTCCTGGATCTGCGCCTTGGCCTGGTCGGCCGGAATGCCCTGGGCCTTGGCCAGCGCGTCGGCGGCGCGGTTCTCGGCCTGGGCCTTCTGGGCCGGGTCGCCCGAGAGCAGGGCGCGGACGGCGGAGGCGGCGGCGTCGCGGAGCGCCTGCGGGTCCTGGCCGGCCGCCTGCTGGCGGACGGTGTTCTCGATCCCGTCGAGCGGGTTCGAGATCTTGGACAGCGAGGGCGCAGCCGCCTGGGCCGCGGTCTGCACGGTGCCGCCGACGAGCGAGCCGGCGCCGCCCAGCGTGCTGGTCACCGCGCCGAACGCGCCGCCGACGATCCCGCCGACGGCGGAGGTGAGCAGGTAGAGCACGACGAGGGTGCTCACCGCCCACGACACCAGGCCGTGATAGCCGGCGGTGGCGGCGACCGGCTTGCCCGAAAGGCGGCCGGCGAGGAAGCCGCCGACGAGGGCGGCGACGATGCCGGACCCGACGAACCAGAGGCCGGCGCCCATCGACAGGGTCGAGGCGGCGGGGTTGTCGGCGGCGGGACCGCCGACGCTGGACAGGCCGATGCCGACGCCGACCATGTTCAGGATCACCTGGGCGACCAGCGCCAGGACGGCGCCGGCGAAGATCGCGCCCCAGGAGGCCTGGTGCAGGTGGACGGTCGAGACGGCGCTCGCCGAGGGTGCGGTGGGGATGGTGGAGGTTGTGGCCACGATGGACTCCGAAAGACTAGACGCGACGAGGACGGGTGTCAGCGGCGGGAATGGATGAGGAGGGCGAGGCCGTAGCCGACGGCGCCGGCGATCATCAGGGCGACGAAGGGGCTCTCCTCGACCTGGTGGCTCACGGCCCGACGGCCCTGGCGCAGGTAGTGGCCGCCGTTCTCGTAGGCGTCCTCGGCGTAGTCCGCGGCGTCGTCGGCGACGTTCCGGACGGCGTCCTTGGCTTGGCCGTAGAGGTTCTCGGCCGAGCCTTGCGCTTCGCGAAAGCGGCCTTCGACCGAGTCGTTGCGCGACCCGACGAGGTCGCCGACGGCGCCCTGTGCCCTGCCGACGAACTCTTTCGCTGTGCCGGTGACGCGATCCGTATCGACCATGATGTCCGTCCTGTTCTGAGAGGGTGTGGAGACGTGTGCGGCGCGTCGCCCGGGCTACGACATGCGCGTGGACCCGGGCTTCGCGTCGGACTTCGAAAAACGAGGTTCGGTGTGGCCCGCGCGGTTCTGCTCGCGTTCGGGCCGGACCTGCGGTTCTGGGTGCGTTGGTTTCGCTGGGCACGATCCCGTCCGATCGAACGCGCGGCGTGATCCGCACAGGTTCGAGGGGACGGTTTCGGCCCGCGCTGTTCTTGCTCCGGTGCCGTACTGTCGTTGCGCTTGGTGGGGTGCTCTTCCGGTGCTCTTTGACCGAGCTTGGCCTCAGCTTCGGGTCACCTTGGAGATGGTGGCGTCACCTCCGGAGGCAATGGTACGAAAGTACTGGTATTCTGATTTATTCATTTCGGGATCGTTGCCGGCAGGTTGTGCTCCCGCGCCCATACGATCACCTCGGAGCGCTTGTGCAGGCCGAGCTTGCGGTAGAGCGCGGCGGTGTGGTTGCGGACGGTGTTGCGCGACAGGTTCAGTCGCTTGGCGATGGTGTCGTCGCTCAACCCCGCGCAGACGAGGCCGAGCATCTGCCGCTCGCGCACGGTCAGGCTGAGGGTCGGGTCCTCGGCGGTCTCCGCCCCCGGATGACGCAGGCTCGCGAGCTTCTCGATCAGCCCGCGGCTGAACCAGGACGTGTCGGCCATCACCGCCTCGATCGCCTCGAACAGGTCGCGCTCGGAGCGCTTGCGGTCGGTGATGTCCTGCAGCACCGCCAGGACGAACGCCTCGTCGTTGATGGTGACGCGCTCGGCGGAGACGAGGCAATCGAGGTCGCCGGCGCTTTCCGCGTGCAGGCAGGTCTCGAGCCCGAGCACGAAGCCGGTACGCATCACGGCGCCTTCGAAGCGCAGGCGGGCCGCATCCTTCGTCCAGAGGCCGATCTCGTCGGGCGTGCGGCCCACCACGCGGTCCTGCCCGTAGCCGAAGACGCGGGTGAAGGCCTCGTTCACGCCGGTGATGGCGAAGCCCTCGGCCCGGCACAGCATGGTCGGCACGGGCGTCAGCTGGAACGCCTTGGCGAAGCGCTCCTCGCTCTGGCGGAGTGCCGTCTCGGCCTTCTTGCGCAGCTCCAGGTCGGCGAAACTGAACAGCATGCACGGCTCGTCGCCGAGCTCCATCGGCTGCCCGGCGACGATGACGAAGCGGGTGCCGCCATCCGGCAGCTCGAGGCAGGCCTCCATCTGCGGGATGGTGGCGCCTTCGTTGAGGCGGGAGATCGCGAGGTCGCGGCTGCGCGCCCCGGCCAGCACGTCGACCTCGTAGACGCTGCGGCCGATCACGGCGTCACGGGTGTAGCCGGTCATCTCGAGGAAGCCGACGTTCACCTTGACGTGGCGCAGGTCCGACAGCCGGCAGATCACGGCCGGCGCCGGGTTGGCGTTGAAGGTCTTCTCGAACCGCTCCTCCGCCTCGAATTGCGGGGTCACGTTCTGGAGGATCAGGGCGAGGCAGCTCGGCGTGCCGGAGGCGTCCGTCACCACAATGCTGCGGAGCGAGTGGACGAAGTCCACGTCCGGCTTGTCGGTGCGCTTCACGTCGACGATGACGTCGTGGAAGGTCTCGCCGCGCACCACGCGCTCGATCGGGTATTGCTCCGGCAGACGGTTGTTGCGGTAGCGCAGGGAGAACCGGGCGCGATACGCATCGACCGTCTCGCCGAGCTCGGCGAGGTTTTCGGCGCCGTGCATGGCGAGCGCCGCGTCGTTCGCCCAGACGATGCTCTGGTCGGGCTCGACGAGGATCACCCCTTCGGTCAGGCCGGCGATGATCTGCCGGAGTTCCGATCTGTCGACGCTCGCGGTCACGGGTGGGTGTGGTCCTGGGAAAGGATCGTTCCAGGGTGGACGATCCCGGCGGCAACCGTTGCGCGAGCAACTGGTTCCCACTTCCCGTCGATTTCACTGGTACGATCGTCCCGTCACCGTAGTCTTGATCGCTGGTGCAGTCGGCTCAGGACCGGAACGGCGTTCAAGTTAGGTGGACGCATGCGCTTGCAGGCCTCGCCGCTCGGCCGCATTCCGCTGCGATGAGAGGTGTGGCGTCCCCGGCAGGGTGGCGCGACTAGCGGAAATTCCGCAACGAAAACAATGATATGCAGGCGCCACTGACTCGGTCGTTGTAGGACCTGACGTGCTGAGGGTCAACGAAGGTCGGACCTAAACCTAGGGGTCACCCGCACGACACCTTGCTCCTGAGAGACCGCGTAAGGGTTTCCCCGTACCCCCTCCGCCCATCTCCCTCAGGCACAAACGCGCAAGACTACTCAGAGACCACCCAGCGCCACCGCAAGCGCGGTGCATCCCGCAACTGCCACCCCGAAGAGGGCACCTGCCGTTCGCCAAGCGACGGTCTGCGGCGGCCTGTTGTCGTTGGCGGTGATGCTAACCATGCGGCGACGTATGAAGCAGTCGAGCTGGAGGATAGCGGCCGAGGACGCATACGAGCGGCGGTGAGCGTAGGGTTGGGTGCGAACAGCGCACATGCAGCTCTCCCGGGCGGTCGCTGAGTGACCACTAGGAGAACGCACGGAGGTAGCTTGAGGTGCCGTATCACTCGTGGGTGACCGCAAGTTTCTCAGGGGTCACCCGCGCGACACCTCTCACCTGACACGCAGCGGCAGAGTTTCCCCCCGTACCCCCTCCGCCCATCTCCCTCGGCCGCGAGCGCCATGCCCCTCCCTACCGCCTCATGTCACCCGGGCGTGCCCGACGGTCTGGCGATCCGGGACCTCTGCCACTCCAGCGCGTTACGCAGCTATGAAGGCCACGGCGGCCCACACGAGGTTAGCCATGAAGAACCCCGCATTGAGCCTCTGGCTGTCTGGCGCCAATCGCGCGGCCGGCTGGTGGATGGGAACAGCTACGTCCATCGTTCGGCGGCAGCAGCAGTTGGCCCTTGCCGAGATGACGAAGGCCGCCACCGGGAAGAAGCCAGCACAGAAGCGCAAGGCCAAGCCCAAGCGGGGAGCGTGATCCTGCCTTGCTAGCGCGGTCGATAAGGCGTTTGCCGCCTACCTCAGGCCGCCTTGGCGGGCTCGGCGTCACTCAGCGACGGGACGTAGGCGCACTACTGACAAAAGCCCATCTCCGCCGCCCGCCGCTCGTTCCGTTGGGAGCAGTGCGGGCAAACCCTGAGGAGCAGCTTCAAGCCCGTCAGAAATCCGTGACCGCGACCTCGGAAAGTAACTTCGCCCTCTGGTAACACTGTCGCTGTGGCGCGTGTCGGCATGCAGTCTCCGGTAAGTACCAGGTTCTTATCATATGACAGAAACGCGGCGACAGCTACCTTACCATCATCCATCGACGGACGTTGATGGGTATTGACACGGGGCATCGGAGGACTCAGCTTATAGCGAGTGCCACCGAGGGCCACCGCTGTGACTACTTTCATCGCTTACTGCCGCGTCTCGACGGACAAGCAGGGCCGCTCCGGGCTCGGCCTTGAGGCCCAGCAAGCTGCCATCCAGACCCATCTTCGGCCGGGGGACGTGCTCCTCCAGCCTCCCTACGTCGAGGTCGAGAGCGGGAAGCGAGCGGACCGGCCTCAGCTCCAGGCCGCCATTGCGCGGTGCCGGAGGACGGGCGCGACACTTCTCATCGCCAAGTTGGACCGGCTGGCCCGGAACGTCGCCTTCATCGCGAACCTCATGGACGGAGGTGTCGAGTTCGAGGCGGTGGACTTCCCGAAGGCGAATAGGCTCACGGTCCACATCCTCGCCGCGGTCGCGGAGCACGAGGCCAAGATGATTTCGGAGCGCACCAAGGCTGCCCTCGCGGCGGCCAAGCGGCGCGGCACAAAGCTCGGCGGGGATCGGGGCTACCGGCCTACGGCTGCTCCCTCATCGGAGGACGCGGCCAAAGCAACGGCTGTGAGGCAGCGCAAGGCCGACCACGCGGCCTTCGGGGTGCTGCCCGTGCTGGAGCAGTTGCAGGCAGAGGGCGTCACGAGCCTTAACGCCCTGGCCAAACGGTTGAACGAGATGGGCCTCGCGACGCCGCGCGGGAAGCGGACCAAGGCGGCTGCGGTGGCAGCGCAATGGACGGCAACCGCCGTGAAGCGCACTCTGGCACGGGTGGCCTGAGGATGGACGCGCCCGAGAGACCATGGTCCGCGGCACGGGTGGCGGTCTCGGGGCTTCGCGCGGCAGCCGCAGGCGATGAGCTGCTTGCCAGCCACTATGCCAAGCTCGCGGCCTATATGGACCGGCAGGCCCCTTGCGCAGCCGGCGAGCTGTTCCGTACGCTGAGCCGGCATCATGCCATCCAGGCGCTTGCTAAGCGCGGCGAGGCGGCGGCCCTGGCTCAGGCGAACGGGCTGCTATGGGAGGAGTAGGAGGGGTTAGCCTTGTGGCTTGGCCCCGAGCACAGATCAGTGCAGCTCCGAATGGCCGCTGCCGTTGCTGGCATAAAGCGCCTCCTCTGGGAGGAACAGGCCATCGATAGTGAACGACGAGACCTCCCGCACCTCACCGTGAGCCAACCGCAGTCGCTCTACCTCGAACCGCGAGAGCAGGCCGGCGACTCTGTCTACACGCCATCCGGCAGGCATTGCATCCGACACGGCACGTAGGGCTTCCTCATCGCTCTCGGCGAAAGCCGCATAGAGCTTGATGTCATGGGTCTTGTCGGCGCCGGTATTCGGGGCCAGTACGCTCACACGGTATGGGATCATCACGGCCTCCGCGGCGGTTAGAGCATTGAGAGCAAGCTGCGCGAAGTGCCGATGCCCCGCCATAAATTATGTAAAGATTGCGCTGTTTATTTCTGCCTCGTCGCTGTGGTGTTTCGGGTCGGCACTGTACCGGCTTGGGCGGACCCTGATGCCGCCATTAGGGCCAACAACTGGGCAGACCTCCGGGGCGCACTGGCGAAGTGCTGGGCTGTTCCTGAGGGCACGGACGGCTCCCTCCTCGCCTACCGCTTCGGGCTCGACAAGACGGGGGCCATCCGGGGCACCCCGCGCATCATCGCTCGCCAGCTCAAGGGCGATGCGGAGGCACAGCGGCACTACCAGGAGGCGACGGACGCAGCCCTCGCCAAGTGCTTTCCCATCCCGGTCACACCGTCCTTTGGCGCGATCCTCGGGGAGAGCCCGGTCTACCTCCGGTTCGTGAACACGCCGCCAACCGGCACGTACCAGTTCAACAGCAACATCACCCTGTTCGCCCCGAAGTAGGCTGGGCTCCTACGCCCGCCCCTCAGCCTTCGCCATGCTCGCCGGGATGAAGGCGAGGACGACCGCGAGCATCACTCCGAACCAGCACCCAGCGGCCTTGACCGCGAAGTCCCCGAAGCGGCCGTGCCGGGTTAGCTCAAGGGTCTGCATCGCTTCCATCGCTCCGGCAATCAGGACCAGCATTCCCAAAATCTGCCAGCGGCGGCGCGGGTAACCGAAGGCGAACAGGAAGCTCACCGCCGCGTAGGCGCCGAACCGCTCAAGGGAGACCGGGGCATGGCTGATGGGCCGGAGGCCGATGGGCGCGAGAGTCGCGAAGACAACGCCCGCCAGGAGTAGCCAACCGAGGATGCGGGAGGTCTTCATCATGAGGGGTGAGTGCCCGGCTGCCTTGTCGAGACTGAGGCGGAGGCAACGGTTGGGCCATCGGATTGCGTCTTACTCAACAGCGATGCGCCGAGCCAGCTTCGCCATGCCCACTTCAACGATCTCAAGGTCCAAGGCCTCGGGATCGAACGGGCCGCCAGGTCTTCCCAAGCGACCCACTGCTCTGCGGCTTACCAGCCCCGGTATCCGTGCGGCCGGTCGCAATCCCGCTCATAGCCGTACCCGGCGTGGCGGAAGCCGTAGCCCGCGTTGCGATAGCCGTAGCCCTCTGAGCCACCCCCGTAGAAGCGGGCGGGAGGAGGAGCACGATAGGCCGGCGCTTCCTCGTAGTCGTACTCGCGGACCACTCGGGCCGGGCGGTAGGCGACCGCCGGGGGCGCCCCGTAGTTCGGCGCGGGGCGGCCATAGCCATAGCCGTATGACGGGGCCTCATGGGCCTCCGCGACCGCGGCGCCGAGCAGAGCACCCGCGGCGAGGCCTCCGATGACACCGGCAGCGATGGCGCCGCCACCCCGAGCTTCGGCCGCAGTCGTCCCGATGGCGCTCACCGCGACGAGCGCGGCGGCTGTGAGAGTTGCAAACTTCTTCATCGCCCATCCCCTGACACTTGAGGAGGCCGGCATCGTGCGCGGTGCCCGGTCTCTGTGACCCAGCCGGTGGTCTCTGGCTGTGAGGAAGAGATTGGCAGAGCGTGGCTGCACCGAAGCTGAAACAGACTGGCAGCAACCGTTCAGCTTGGGCGTGCGCAGAGCGGAGAGGGCCTACCGGGTGGCGGGCTTGGGATCGACTCGACTCCCTCAACCCCGCAGCAGCAGCGAGAGGTCCGCTCCGCGTGCCTGGAGGCGGCGTGCGGCATAGTCGAGGCCGCCCGTCATGTTTTCGTCGGCCAGCTCCAGCTCCTCCGCGTACCAGCGGACATGCGCGACTAGAGCCGCAGCCCCGTGCCGATCACCGCAGGGCGTTGCCAGCACTGTGTCGGCTGCGGCGTCTGGCGGAAGGCGGAGAGCCCACCACGCATCAAAGCCGAGCACGTCCCTGCCGGGAGCCGCCAGGTAGGCTAGCCACGCTGCCCGGTGCGCCTCGATGGCCGCCAAGATCGGCGCGGAGGAGACTGGCGCCACATCGCCCAGGACCAGCCTCATGTCCGACATGCGGACCCGCGCCAGGGTGACATCGGAGGGGGCCAGCCGGTGCCGGGTCGGGTGCGCTGAGACCGCATCGAGATACCATTCGAGGTGTGCCAGCATGGCGGCGGCCCCTTCACGACTCCCGCACGGCAAGCAGGAGACCTCATCGAAGGCTTCGTCTTCCGCCTCCTCCGCCGGCCATTTCAGCTTCATCCTCTCGGGCTGGTTGGAGGCCTGGAAGTACGCACTGCCCATGAGGAGGGTTGCCCAGGTGTTCCGATGAATCGCGAGGGCCATCCGCAAGGCTAGGGGCGAGTGGTTTGGTCCAGCCGGCGCATGAACCAGGACGGGGAGCGTGTTCGGGGTGGTGTGAGCGATAGGCTGCATCGGGTGATCCTTCGGGTTGGATGGTGGTCTACGAAGAGCGGCGTGGCGCGGGGCCGGCACCGTGCGTGCTGCTATTTGTGGGTGACCGCTCGGAGCATCGTGGAGGCGTCCCCGAGAGACCGTGCTAGTGCTCCTGCGGTCGCCGCGTGGGTCCGGTAAGTCCCGGCGCCGTCATCCTTGACCACCATCTCGGCCTTCACCCGCAGCCCGGCCCACCGCGTCGGCAGGACCCCGCTAGGCAGGCGCACCGGGCTGGTCGGCACGATGTCCACCGGGAGCGCGGACACGTCGTCGGCGCGGAGCGGGATCGGCAGGCGGCTCGACATCCCGAAGCCGGTGGCACGGAAGGCGGCCCACTCCAGCGCGGCGGCCAACGCGGACCAGGGGTCGGCCACGGCAGGCCCGGCCCAATCCAGGGTGGCGAGGGGGTCTTCCGCGATCCGGCGCCAGAGGGCGTCCTGGTTGGTGACCCATTGCATGCGGTCCGCGTAGGGAAGCCCGGCCCGGCCGAAGCAGGCGGCAAGGTGGAGGGCGAGCCACCGTGCGCCCCCGCTGTCCTCGGTGATCGGGAGCCCGACCCGGAACAGGACAAGGCCGCCCACGATGTCCCCGCTGGCGGCCCGGCGCGTGATCGGCAGTGCGCCCGCCCGGAGCAGCGCGGGGCATCGCTTGGGCAACCGCGAGGCCTCCAGGGCGACCGCATGGACCCGGCGGTTGACCTGATCCAGGTTGAGGAGGCGCGTGGCGCTCATTGGTCTGCCGGCCGGGCCCAGGCGGGGCCTGTCGTCTCGGTGCCGAACAGCTCGGGAAGCGCCCTCTCGATGAGGTGCCAAAGCTCATCCAAGACATTGTCCGCCCGGCGTTGAGCCTCGCCTTCCGCAGCGGAGTAGCCCCGGAGCGGCTGGCGGTGCGCCGCCTCGTCGTCGCCCAGGAGGAACATCTGCAACATGTGATCGACCGCAAGCGTGCCGATGCGGTCACGGGTCTCGACAGGAAGGCCCAGCCACGCGGCACGGGCCTCGCTCTGGCCGGGCACCCTGATGCCAGTAGCGAGCGTGAAGGCGGTGGTGGCGTCCATGTGCGCGGCATCGGTCGGCGGGGGATTAGCTCCATGCAGCATAGGGTTAGCTCCAGGTTGTGCCGGCAGGGCCACCCCGCCGACGCGGGTAGGGATCGCAGAGAACCCACTTTCAGGCAAGAGTTACCACCCATCAAAGAGGGATTGTTTTGCGGATTTGAAGCGCCATATATCGGTTGGTAGCAGGAAGCCTTCCTGCTCGAAGGAGCGCCATGGACCCTCAATCGCCTTCCCCCGTCATTGCCCGGATGCCGTTCCGCAGGACCCGAGCGCCGGCTACCGCCTTCGCCAAGGTCGTGGTGTGGTTGAGCCAAGCCACCAAGTTCGCCGCCACGGCGCTGAACGCGGATAAGCCGAATGACAGCCTCTTGCTGGAGGCCCTGGACGAATGGTGGATCGGCTTCGCCGGTCGGCCCGAGATTAGCCAAGACCACTGCCGCAGCGTCGTTCGGGTGACGTTCGACAAGCCCCGCGGCGAGGGACCAACAACCCGCGACTTCGATCCGGCTTTGTTGGCGTTCGCGATGCTGCTCTGCGCACCGGGCGGGCGTCTGGCGTTAGAGGAGCACGGCCCGGGCGGCGGGTACTACTACATCCGCCTCTACATCACCGGGGAACGTCCAGACGGTCAGCGGCGCCGGGTCTACCTTTTGCGTCTCGCGGCCGACACGCCGCCGGACCGGAAGACCAAGGAGCCGACGAACTTCCGCAGCGCTCTGCGCCAGGACCTCGGCACCTATCAGCAGGACCCGGACAACGAGCCGACGATGGCGCTCTACGGCACCTCGGAGGCAAAGCAGGACAGCGTTGACCGGTGGCGAGAGCTTGAGATGGAGCACCCGGGACTCCGGCCGGCTGGGATCGGCGCGGACGACTTCGC
This sequence comes from Methylobacterium sp. WL120, assembly GCF_008039465.1. Classification (NCBI taxonomy): domain Bacteria; kingdom Pseudomonadati; phylum Pseudomonadota; class Alphaproteobacteria; order Hyphomicrobiales; family Methylobacteriaceae; genus Methylobacterium; species Methylobacterium sp. WL120. The sequence continues at coordinate 42,308 of NZ_VRUT01000010.1, forward strand.
GACGCTCCTAAACCTCGCCCACTACCTCCTCCGTCAGCTTCCCCTTGGCCAGGATGCGGCGGCGTGAACCGTCGCGCTGCTACAGCGAGAGCTCGGGGCTTGCGACCCGGCACCGTCGCCCTCCGCGAGCGGACCACCTATCGGGCCGGTGGCTCTCTCCAGGTGTGCGCCGCTCCTGGATGCGGGCGGCCACCGGCTGCCTTGGCGGGGAAGGGCTTGTCCCTCGTGTACTGCCGCCGATGCTGCCAGAGGGCCAACCGGCACGGCTGCCATTGGAAGCGGACATACTCCGCCGCCGTCCTCGACCCGTACCGCAAGGCCGCCGAGCGTTTCCTCAAGGCCCACCCGAACGACATTTGGGTGTTAGCGGCCCTGCACGCCCTGGAATGCCTGATGGCGGACTCGGGGCCCGTGGAGCGGATCGTGGACGTGAACGAGCTGCTAGACCCACCGGCAAAGGCCCGTGCCGCCCTCGCTCGCCTGCGCCGGGCCGGGATCGCACCGAGGCGGCTCCTGGTGAACTACCTCGCCGTCTGCGCCGCCATCGCGGAAGACCCCGTTTCCCCAGGCAGTGAGGCAGCGGAGTACCGGCACGTCCAGGCGGCCAAGGCAGTCTTCCGGTTGGCGAGCGGCTCGCATGTGGTCTACGGGCCAGGGTCACGCTACGACCGCTACCCGCGTTCCGCCGGGTTGGCGCTGCGGCACCTCGGGCTGATGCTGGAGGAGGCGTGCGAGCATGTCCGCGAGGCGCACCTACTGGCCGTCCTCGACCTGAAATCGGCGCTCGCCCTCTCGACACAGGGAGGGCACGATGCTGCTACGGCCTGACTGGCGGAAGGATGCCGCCGATGTGGAGACGATAGGGGCGGTGGTCTCGCAAGCGATTGATACGGCGGAAGGCTCGGGGGACTCACATAATGCTCGTCATGAGCATATGTTTAACCCGTGGCTCACATGCAGTCATCTCATGGTGAAGGTGCTTGGCGATAACATCATCGGCCATTGGACCTACGTTGGCACGCCTCGCCTCCGGCGCATGCGAGAGAAAGACAAACAAAACCGGGATGCCATCGCGAGGGCCGTATTCGCCAACTTGGCGTACGCCGTCGCGCTTGGCATTGAGCCGCCCGAAGTAGGGGTCAGTTTGCGAGCGGCCAAGCAAAAGATCACGCGTTACGACCGCAGGGGCTTTGGCAATCTGCCGGGCGTTATCGATCTTTTGGCCAGCTATGGCGGCTCAATCCTCCTGCTACGTCGGTCTGATCGCAAGGGCATATCCAGCGCAATCTCTACCAACGAGGACTGGGCGGCTGATCTACGGAAGACGAAGATCGGCGTTCATCATTTCGGCCAGGAGCCGGGTCGCGAAACTATCTACCTCGGCAGAGTGGAACGCGATTTTGCCGGCCGCGAGGAAAGCCGAGAGCTGATCGACTACGCCGACACCGACGAGACCCACCGTTACCGGGCGGAGATGGAGGCGATCAACGCCTTCCTCGCTTCATCCGACATCAGCTTGCAGGATCACGAGGGCAAACCTTCACCGACCGGCCTCCCGTTCCTTCGTCGGCACTTCAACCTCCAGCCGGATGACCCCGAAGGAACCGAGCGCTTCGACCTCGGGGGTCGCCTATTCGGGGGCTGGTGGCAGACTCTTCCGAAGGACCAGCGCCATCGCATCCGCATCAAGGGCGAGCCCGTCGCGGACCTGGACTTCAACGCGATGTTCGTGCGGCTCGCGTATCTCCGCGGAGGTCTCACGCCTCCGGCCGGCGATCTCTACGCGGGCCTTCCTGGTCTCCCAGGGGAGCCGTGGCGGGCGGGGGTGAAGAAGGCGGTGCTGGCGATGCTGTTCCGGCGGACGCCCCTCACGCGTGTCCCACGGGGCACCAGCGGCGAGCTTCCTCCAGGCACCTCGGGGCCGCAACTCCGGGCCGCGATCCTCGCTGCGCATCCGGCTTTGGCGCCAGTCTTCGAGACGGGCATCGGGCTTAGCCTGATGTTCACCGAGTCCCAGGTGATCGTGAAGGCGCTCTTGGACCTCGCGGACCAGAAGGTACCGGCGCTGCCGATGCACGATGGTCTGATGGTCGCCCGCTCGAAGGCAGATAAGGTTGCGCGCATCATGAGCTACGCGGCCGAGGCCGTCACCGGTCATCGCCTGCCTATCTCATTGAAATCGCTCTACTAGTTACCTCCCACCTAAAGGGTACCAGGGGTCATTAGGTAGAGCCATTCGATCCTCCCGGCCGCAGCCACCGTTCACGATCAGGGCGGTTCCGCCGGGAGTACGAGGGCGAGGAGTCAAACCTTCCTCTCCTTCCGCAGAGGCCGACCGGGGGTCTGTCCCACCGCTCTCGCGCCCTTTGCCACCCTCGCCGCCATCCACTTAGCGGCCCCGGTCGTGATGCCTTGAGCGCCCACCCGCGCCGGCACCAGGACCTCGCAGACTGAGCGGGATCGGAGGCCACCAGCCCCCGTCCATCACCGCATCATCAACCAACCGAATGGCCCCCGCTGTCCGCACCCAGGACCGTGAAGGGGGAGCCGACTCCGCGCACCAACACAGGACACACCCATGGCACGAGCACCCTTTCGCCCCGTTGAGGAAACCGAGGCCCTCCGCCCAGTCGCATCCCCCGTCGATACCTTCGTCGCCCCGCAGGCCCCCTCCCGCGACTCCGGCCTCCAGGACCTCGCCCGCTCCCTGTCCACCCTCGGGGGCAACCTCGGGTCCTTCGTTGAGAAGAGGGACAAGGACGCGGAGGAGGCGGACAAGCTCCGAGGTGAAGCCGCCTTTCACACCAGCAATCAGCAGGGCTATGCCGAGGGGGTCTCCTCCGGGGTCATCCCGGCCCAGGCCAGTAAGACCTTCGTGGCCGCCTACAAGAAGGCCGAGGGGGAAAACGCGGGGAGCCAGCTAGAGCAGAAGTTCTCCGCCGCCTACGATGCCTTCGAGGGGAAGACCTCCACCGACCCGAAGGTCTACGACCAGTTCGTGGCGGGGTTCCTCAAGGACAACATCAAGACCAACGACCCCGAGATACTGGCGGGTCTCCTTCCCAAGGTCCACCAGCTCACCGCCAACTACCTCCAGCGCCACATCGGAGACACCTCGAAGGCTGTCATGGCGGATGCCGTGCGGCAGTCGGGGGCATTGAACGATCAGGCGATCCAAGACGCCAACTCCGCCGGCCTCGCCCGGAAGGAGGGCACCGACTACGAGGGGGCCTTCAAGACCCTGGAGGCTAACCGAGCGGCAGCCCTCAAGGTCGGGCAGAACGCCGAGGCCCACGACAAGACTGTGATCGACGGGGTGACCTCCTCTTCGGTTAACCTCCGCGATCCCAAGATACTCGACTTCCTCAAGCGGAAGGTCCCCGGCAAGGACTACACCTGGGAGGCCACCCCCTACGGGCGGGACGCCAAGCAGAAGGCCATCGACTCCCTGGAGACCATGGGCCGGAAGTCCATTGCGGACGACGAGCGAGCCCGCAAGGAAGCGAAGTCGGCGGAGAAGGACGAGGTCACCCGTACCCTCATCGGCGCCATCACCAAGGCCCCGAATGCACCCCTCCCGGAGGACCTCCTGGCCCGCGGCGAGAAGGTGGACCCCGACTTCCGGGTCAACGCCATCCGGTGGCGCGACACCATCGGCAAGGGCGGGCAGACCTCCGACAATGAAGCCATGCTCGCGGTCACCACCGACATCCTCAACGGGGGTGGTCTCCGGCGCGTGCAGCGAGCCATCGCGGACGGGGACTTCAAGAACCCCGAGGACATGACGAAGGCCTTCAAGCTGGCCGAGAGCCTGTCCCCGAAGGAGGGCTCCGGGCCGGGGGACGTGCTCAAGGGCGCCTCCGTCAAGACCGTCCTCGACACGATCAAGAGGCGCACGGCCTTGGAGAAGGATACCTCCAAAATCCTCTTCGATGACGGCTCCATGTCGCCCGAGGGTCTCCAGGCTCAGACGGACTTCAAGATCGCCATGTTGCAGTGGCGCACGGCCAACCCGAACGCGGGGCCCATTGAGCAGGAAAAGGCGACCCAAGAGATTGGCGCCGCGTACCTCAAGCGCATCCAGCAGGACGAGCCGATGGGTCCGACCGGCTACAACCGCGAGGGTCTGAGCGGACCCAACGCGTTCGGCTCCACGACCCTTCCGCCCAAGGAGTTGCCCGAGGAAGCCAAGGGGCCAGCACCAGCTCCGAAGGCCCCCGACACTCGCCCTCTGGTGCCCTCCCGCATCCCCGACCCGGACGGCTCGCTCGCGCAGTCTGGTGGGCTCGACAACCCCGCGGGCCCTGCCAAGACGATGCCGCCCGCTCCTCCGGCCTCGCCGCCCTCCACGGCCCCTGATGCCGCCTCTTGGTATCGCGAGCTGCCAGCAGAGACGCAGAAGGCCCTGGAGCTACGGGCGGCCCAGCAGAAGAAGCCCCTCCAGCAGATGATGGAGGAGGTCTACCAACGGGGCGTCCAGGGCGGGGCCATCGTGCCGTCGAAGGTCCCGGGGAAGCAGTCCATGGCGGCCCCGGACGGCACGCCTATCGAGACCGCCAGCGCCACCGCGGCCGGCACAGGGGGAGACATCGAGCGGGCCTTCAAGACGGCGCAGGATGCCCAGCCCGCGCCGAACACCGTTCGCTTAATACAAGAAGCGTTCACGCGGGCGCTGGCGGGCAAGGTCAAGCCGCAGGGCGGGTACTCGTCGGCGGCTCTCAAGGACGATCCGAAGGCCGCACGCATCCTCGACTTCGTCGCGGGGCCGGAGAGCGCCGGGAACTACAACGCCTACTTTGGGAACACGCGCTCCACCAAGGACCTCTCGGCCATGACCTTCGATCAGGTGATGGCGTGGTCGGGCAATCGGGGGACCGCGTCCTCCGCCACCGGGCGGTATCAGTTCATGAAACAGACGCTGGCGGGCTTGAAGACGGAGATGGGTCTCACGGGCGCCGAGCCCTTCACGCCCGCCTTGCAGGATCGGATGGCCCTCCAACTCCTCAACCGGCGGGGCTACTCCGAGTGGCAGGCTGGGCGGATCACCGACGCGGCCTTCGCCAACCGGCTCGCCCTGGAGTGGGCCAGCCTGCCGAACATCACGGCCCAGAACGGCAGGCCGGCGGGGGTCTCCGCGTACGCGGGCGACGGGCTCAACCGCAGCTCGGTCTCCCCGGCGGCGGTCCTCTCGGCCATCACTGGCCGGGTCGGCGGCATGTTCCGGCGCAAGGCCGACACCGAGCGGGCCAGCGACGGGCAGGACCTTTAGGTGGTGGCGGAGGAGAACAGCACTATGAGCAAGACCACCACCACCGAGGACAGTGGCGCCCCTTGGCCGCTCGAAGAGACGGCGGCCAACATCGGGCGGGCCTTCGCGAAAGCCGCAGCACAACGCCCGAAGCCGGCCGAACCGGTGCCTGCGGAGACCGCCCGGCTAGTGGATGAGGCGTTCGGACATGCGGAGGCCATCGCATTGAGTCCGAACGTCCTCCCCTTCGCGAAGCGGGCTCTGCCGCCGGGGTAACGCTAGAACCGTGGACGACGAGCACGAGGCGGGGACTCATCTCTCCGCCTCCACTTCAATGAACCGGTACTGATGGGAGGTGGGCTCCTTCGCCGCATCACGTCCAATCCAGGGAAGCGTTGTCGAGCTACTGTAAAGTCCAGTTTGCTCATATAGGATGGTCGCGCAGGCTCGCGGCGAGAGATGATGATGATTCGGAAGAGGCTGACCGAAATTACCAAATTTGATTTGGACTCCCTTATTGCACGTGGCGCCCAAGAAGACCGGACTTTAGAGTTTAAGCGGGCTCTGTCTGGTCGAGACGGAAACCCTGATCCCTGGATGGCAGGTTCGGGTAAAATCGGTCAAATCGCCAAGCGCGACCTCACGAAGGAAATCATTGCCTTCGCAAACACGGCCGGGGGCACACTGATCCTTGGCATGGACGAGGATGGCGAAAAGCGTGCCTCAGGACTTGTTCCCATTCCTGCCTGCCGCGACTTGGCCGACCGGCTGGGCGCCAGCATAGCCGCGAGCATCGACCCAGCCCTCACGTCCCTTGAAGCTGTTGGCGTCGAGCTTGATGGCCAGAACGGTGTTGTGGTGCTCAGAGTGCCAGCTTCACACAATGCGCCGCACCGAGACCGAGACGAGCGTGAGTGCTATCACAGAATCGGAGATAGGTCTGAGCCGATGTCGATGCGGCAGGTTCAAGACTTGTGTGTTTCAACCTCCAGAAGTACCGATCTGCTGATTGAAACTTTGAACAAGCAAAGCCGTCGCTTCGTCATTCGTCAGCCAGAGGGCCTGATGAAACTTGACGGAAACATGCATGTTTCGGTCATACTGTGCGGCATTAGAGCAGCGGCATACCCGCTCGAACGTATTGCCGTCGATGAGATAAACGAGCATCGCAGATACCAGATGGTCCTGCCAACGCTTCGGAGATTGACGGCACAAAACGCGACCATGCCGGTATTTAGCCCGTCCGACGTTCCGCAATGGCGGCCGATGCTGCGAGGGCTCCAATCGAAGGAGATACCTGAAGAATTTGAAGAGGTTGTGCAGGCGGTTCGTTATGACGGACTGCTAGAAATTACGGCCAAGTGGAAGCAAGCGGTTAGAGAGGGCATGGGTATCGAAGGGCTCGCGCTCCCTGTCCGCAAAGCTTATTGGGTGTTTGCGCATACGATAGTGCGAACTGAGATTTTTAGAGCACTGATTGGCCGCCCTGAGCTAGAGTTTGCTCTCGATTTCGAATGGCGCTTCCCCGGAGGAACTAAAATAGCGTACCCGACAGTGGACGGCTATTCCGGCCTTCGCATAGCTTCTGCATTGGAGCAGGATAATCGCGTAACGGATTTTGAGATGCCGACGCGTGATAAGATCACTGATCTATGGAGGAGACTTTGTAGCGACCTTGCACACTCCTTTGGGATCGAGGGCGTAGAGCCACCGGAACTCGACTTCGAAGCAGCGATCCAAGAGGGCTTGGCAAGGGCGCAAGCAAGTCAACCGTGATGCCATTTTCCTTGCGTCCCCGTCGTCGGGATGGTCCACATAGTCATCCCCGCCAGCCAACCCACCGGGCCATCGCGAACACCGCCACGGCCACCACGGGGAACAGCGCGAGGAAGGCCGCCGCGCCTTGGAGGTCCCGCCCTGCGGTCCCGTCCTCAACGATCACCCGCCGGGCGAGCGCGAGGGTGGGCGTGAAGGTGACCGCGAGGAACACCGCCGTGGCCATCGCTTTCCTCATCGTCCGGTGGGTCTCCTCAGACCGCGAAGCGGCAGGGGCATGGCGAGCGACCAGCGAGCACTACAATGGGCGAAGCCCGCTCATGGCTGCTCCCCGCGATCCACCTCTAACTGCTGCATCAGTTCAGCCAGCCGAGAGTCTAACGGCTCGTCAAGCACAGGGTCATACAAAGCGCGAAGCTCTCGACCAAGTCTTTTGCGTGTCGCTGCCGTGAGGACCGGGGCTGTGAACTTATCGACAGGCGCATCCGATTCGTCGCGTCGGTCACTGCTCATCGTGTTTTCCGCACCGCGACAGGTGCAAGGAACGCTGGAAGCTGAGGCGGGTTCGCAAGACGCCGATCACCAAACCGTGGGCGCCATCAACCTTGATTCGCTGCCCTCTCGCTAGGTGAACCGCTGAGCCGATACTGGGTCGCTCGCGGGGAAGGTCTCCTCAAGCCCATCATCGAGCAACCGCTCCTGGCGATCCCTCCCGATGCTGCTCGTGTCGTGGCCGGCAGGCACGGATGCCGTGGCCGGGTTGGTGCCCCTCTGCCCACCGTTCGACGCCAAGTGACTGCCCGACCGTGAGCGGCTGCTAGACCTGCCGAGATAGCCACCCTGCCAGAGCAGGTACCCGAGGCCGGCTACAGCAGTGCCGACGATAACGCCAAGTCCCATCTCACTTGACACAAGCTCGCCAAATCGATTGGGACGGCGCCCCTTTATGGCCCGCGTCTTGGCCCTGATAAATATGCGAGTCGCATCCCGGACCTCGTCCGCCGAGAGGGCCTTCTGAGCCGCGGGTAGCAGTTCGCGCTTGAGTCGGTGAAGGTGCTGGTCAACGAGGAAGGTCACATCCTCGAAGGTATCGAGCCAGCCTTCGGAGCCCTTCCGGCGATACCGTGTCAGCCCGTTAAGCTGCCGCATGAACTCCCTATGCCCGGCATACAGCTCGGCAGCGAGCTGGCTCGTCTCAGGCCGCTGCGCGAGGGGGCCATACAGGCTGTATTCGATGGCGGAGGCGTGTGCCTCCAGCTCGTCAATCAGCTCGCCGAGGAGCGTCTCGCGGCTTCGCACGACACCGGGTCCGTTCAAGGCCCTCGGTGCCTCATGGATGAGATGCTCGATGTTCGCGTGGTCGCGTCCGATGAGCTGCCAGACATCCATAAGCGGTACTCCCTAAGTTGTACCTCCTAACCGTCTCGCTCTCAGGCTGTTCCTCGGCGTGGTTCTTCGCGGCTGGACTTTACCGAATTGCGTCGGCGTTTACGGATGGCAGACACTTCCGGGGAGGGCCCGGCTGAATAAAGCGCATTACCGGCAGGACCGTTCGGAACTTCAAGCCGAATGCAGCATGCCCCTGAGATGGGCCGGCGACAGGATGAGGCCGTCACTCGTGGTGACCCAAGGCGTCCCGGTGCCTTCGTTGAGCGCCTTGAGGGCTTCATCCAGCGCCTCTCGGAGGCTGGGTAACTCCCTCGGCTCCGCGGCTTTGATGCTCACGTCGCTGGGCCATACCGTCAACGTAGCCGGGCCGGGGACGATTTGCTGATAGCGCATGATACTTCCGGCCGGCGAATTGCCGCCTCGGGATAACCGGCAATCAAAGCATTATAGAGCACGTCTCATGCCAGGAAGGCCCTCCGTGAGAGAGCGGGCTCAAAGCGTTAGCGGGTTCCCTCGAAGGGCTGCCTCCTCCAGTGCCGAAGGCTGGTAGGACGCCTCCCATCTCCAGACCCCTCAGCGCCTCGGGCACTTCGATCCTGGCCAGCTCCTCCGTCTTGGCGTGCAAACCGAAGCCACTCTGATACCTCCCCGCCCAACTCCGCTGCTACCAATATGCCCACGCCTAGCGCCGCCGTCGTCTGCCAACGACGAACACTACAAGCACGCTCACCAAAGCCGCGCCTACCAGCAGGGTAGAAGTTCGCGGCGGGGCAACATGCGATCCGCTGAACTCGGGAAGCCGTCGTTCTAGTCCTGTCGTCCCAAGCAGCCACGAAAGCGAGCGCCGTAGCTGCCTCGTAGCGTCGCGGTTAAACCATTGCCCATGTGTGAAGATGACCCGATCCGGGTTGAACGCGACGAGTCGCCAAGCTGCCTCCTTGGCGGCTCGATGGTTCGTGCGGAGGAGGAGCCGAAGGTAGAGCGGCGCCTTGCCGTCTGGCGCGACAATCCCGAGCAAGCGGGCGAGGGTCCGGGGGCCAACCGGTAGGAGGTCGCCCTCGAGGTTGATGACGAGGTCCGTGAGGAGGAGTGTCCGGCTCGGCCGATGGAAGAGACAGACCTCCTTGAACACAGGGCCCGTGACCAGCACTTGGTCAATCTCATCCGCCCAGACGCGAGGCGGCCGGTCCGTCAGCTCCGCATCGATCCGAACACCCGAGCGCCGAACCTGTCCCCGATCCGCGAGCCCCGGCACCGCCCAGGTAACTGCGTTCGGACAAGCCGCCTGCCAGTCGCGAAGGAACATCCAGTGGCCGACACTCGGGGCCACGAAGTGCTCGATGCGGCCCAGCGCCTCCAAAGCCCGCTGTAGACTCGGTCGGTACGGAATGGGCGAATGCAGAAGCAGCTCACCTCCTGCCAGCCGGAGCACCGTCATGCGGATGGGCAGCGGTATGCCGCCCGCGTGAACCGGCGCGGCGTCCACGATCCAGACACCATCGGCAACCTGCTTTGGTGTGTTGAGCGGCGGGTAGCTGATGTGGTCGGTCACGCCGTGCCCTCCTGTTCGCTCCCCGCCAGACTCAGGGAACCTCAGGGGCGGGCGTTCGGGTCCCACCTCAGCCCCCGCACCGCCTCGGGCGCCTCGATCCGGGCTATCTCCTCCGCCAGGGCCCTCAACCCGAAGCCGCTCCCGTAGCTTCGCCCAACGCCACCGCTGCCCGTGTGCCCAGTGAGCGCATCATGCACTTCCTCACCGAGCCGCGCATCACGGGCCATCCGCTTGAAGGTATGCCGGAAGCTATGGAAGACCTTCGTGCGGTCCTCGATGCCCGCCGTCTCTCGCAGGAACCGGGTGAACCACTTCGACCACGCACCGGCCGGCTGTGCTACGCGATCCACGTTCATGGCGGGCCATAGGGAAGCCGTAGGCCCCGCACCAGCGTCCACTAAGCTCTGGCGGTAGCTGAGAAGGCCGATGCCCTCCAAGGCAGGGTGAAGCGGCACCTTGCGGCGGGAGGAGGTCGTCTTGATGTTCCGGCCGCCCTCCGTTCCGATGGCGATGTGCCAGACCCCCGTCTCCTCATCCTGCGCGAGGTCGGCCACCCGGAGCTGCGCTAGCTCACCTTGCCGGGCCCCCGAGAGCAGGGCGAGGACGGGCAGCCAAAAGGCAGCCTCTCCGCCGCCGCCGATGGGCCGCTTGCCGCTGGTGAAGACCTCCGCCCCGAAGATGTGGGCGAGGTCGGCGCGGGAGAACGGCTGCCTTGCCTCCTCCGCCCGTTCCTCGACCACGAGCTTGGCGCCCTTACCGAAGGGATTGCGGAAGGCCGGCACTGCATCGAGCTTCCCGGCCGCCTCGGCGTGGCTCACGATGGCCGAGAGGATGTTGAGGGACTTGTTGATCGTTGAGGCGTGGGCCGCCGGGTAGGCCTTGAGGTCCCGCTTGAGCAGTTCGCGGAGCGGCAGGCGGCGGAGGTTCTCCGGGAGCCGGGTGGGCATGGTCGCCAGGGCATCGCGGAACGTCCTTGCCATCTCGCGGGTGAGAGAGCCGATGCGAATATCGCCCACCCACTCCGTGAGGCGCCGAACCGCGTGGTCGGCTTCGAGCAATGTCTTCGCGGCCGGCTTCCGGCTGCCCCGGGCCCCGCTCCCCGCCTTCCAAGCCTCATAGGCCTCGGACAGCTTTGGACCCTGGCCGGCACTCGGCGCAGGGGTGGGCACGACCTCGCCGCGTTGGCGCTCCAGCCTCAGACCGTAGCCGCGGACGTGGGCCTTGAGGACCGCTAGGCCGGCCTCGTGGTACTCCTCCGAGGCCGGGTCTATCGGTACGTTTTTCCCCCTAAGGTACGCGCGGGTTTCCGCATCCACCGCCGCCGGCTCAGACCGGGAGAGCGCAATGCGGTATCGCGCCAGCTCCTCCTGTAGCTCCAGCCCAAGGACGTGCGCGTAGTCCTCTCCGATCCCGCGCCGGCCGTGCGGAACAGCATCGAGGTCCGGCCACTGTCGCCGCTCCTCAGCTGTCTGATGGTGCCGCCGAGCATCCCCGTGAAGCCGCTCCGCCTCGTCGTCAGCAAGCAGGCTCGCGAGCACGTCCCGCTCGATTTCCTCTAGCAGCGGCATCAGGGAGCGATGCGGGGGAGGGGGCAGTGCTTCGCCACGCTGGGCTCGCTCCGCCGCCTCGAAGTCCGCCATGCAGTCCCGCAAGGCCCGCGCCCCCGCCTGCTTGGCGGCTGCCGGGAGCTTGGTCTTTAGGCTCTTCGTCCACGCCGTCTTGCCGGTCCACGGGGCGGGCATGAAGGGGCGCAAGGCCACGGGGATGGGCCGGCGGAAGTAGTAGGTGCAGTGGCGGTCGCGGACGAGATACGACATCAGGGCCATGGCGTTTGCATCACCGGAGTGTAGGACCGGCGTCTGCTAAGGCACTGATATCGGCAGAGTTTCAGGCCAATCAAGGCCTTAGATGGCTGTGGCGTCCCCGGCAGGGCTCGAACCTGCGACCCCAGGTTTCATACCACTTCGGCTTTCGCCGCCGCGGGCGGGTGCCCGCGTTCGTGGCCTGGACTATCCCTTCGCCGTAGGCGCCCGAAGGCGCCCTTAGGTGCCGCCCGTCTAGTCTCTACACCTTCCCGTGCATGGCACTGCGCGGGCTTGGCTCGGGATCGGCAGGGTTCCGGCGACCTGAATCGCCGGGACCGGAAGCGTTCCCCGAATTTGAGCGGATCCGCCGCGCGGTTTCCCGATGCGGCGCCCAATTTGCGTTTAGGAAACCTGTGCTCTGTCCAGCTGAGCTACGGAGACGTACCGATCGTTTGTACCATCGTCGCAGCGCGAGTCCACCCGGAACCCAAAGCGGCCATGGCGGCAGACCTGTTGCCGGCCTGCGCTGGGCGGAGCGGCCCGATCCGGGGCATGCTGTCCTTAGGGATTCGCGGTGTTCCGATTGGGGCGCGGGAGGCGGGGCGATGGGAAGGACGGGGCGGATGCTCGTGGGCGTGGCCTGCGCCACGATCCTCGGCGCCCGCTCCTGCGCCTCGGCGGCACCGCGATCCGGGGCTGGCGAATGCGTCGCGGGGGCGGCGCGGGCCGACGCCCTGTCCGCGGTCGAGCCCCGCGGCGAGCTCGTGCTTGCCTCCGGCGCCCGTGCGGTGCTCGGGTCCCTGCGCTGGCCCGACGACCCGGAGGTCGCCAAAGCCGCGGCCGACCGGCTGACGGCTCGGCGCGGCGGCACGCTCACCGTCGTCGCCCGCGGCGAGGCCGACCGCTGGGGACGCGTGCGGATCGACGCGGTGGCGGAGGATGACGGGATCGACCTCGCCGGCGACCTCGTCGGCGCGGGGTTGGGTTTGGTGGACGCCGGCGAGGGCGACGCCCTATGCCGCCCGGGACTGCTCGCGGTCGAGGAGACCGCGCGGCGTGCCGGGCTCGGGCTCTGGCGCCGTCCGCCGATCGAGGCCGGGGACGGTGCGGCCCTGCGGGCGGTGGCGGGCCGGTTCGCGGTGGTCCAGGGCACGATCCGCCACGTCGGCGAACGCCCGAGCCGGAGCTACCTCGACTTCGCGGGGCGGGGCGAGGACGGGCTCACGGTCACAGTGTCGAAACGCACTTGGCGCAGGATGCGCGAACATGGTTTGAGTGCGGATCGGCTCAAGGATGCGCGGGTGCGGGTGCGCGGGGTCGTCGAGATCCGTCGCGGGCCGACCCTCGAGGTCGCGGTGCCGGAGACGATCGAAGTGCTGGAGGCGCCGACGGCGGTCGCCGGCGTGGACGGGGAGCGGGCGCTGCGGCGCTGAACGGCATGATGGACGGCAGGACGCAGGGCAGAACGGAGATGCGGCGGGGCGGAGCGGCGGCGCGCCGGCCGCTGGCGCTCGCGCTGCTACTCGCGCTCTCGGCCTGCGCCGGCGAGCAGACCGGCTCGGTGCTGGTCCCTGCCGTCGTCGCCGTGCCCCCGGAGGCGCCGCGCACCACCGGCCGCCCGGCCAACGTCACCGATGCCGACCACACCAAGCTCGTCGCCTCCTTCGGCGGGGAATACCGTGCGCCCGCGATCCTGCGCCTGCTCACCGAGGTGACCGACCGCCTCGTCGCGGCGAGCGACCGGCCCGACCAGACCTACGTGGTGACGCTGCTCGATTCGCCCGTGGTCAACGCCTTCGCCCTGCCGAGCGGCCGCCTCTACGTCACCCGCGGCCTGGTGGCGCTGGCGAGCGACACCTCGGAGATCGCGGCGGTGCTCGCCCACGAGATCGCGCACGTGACGCTGAACCACGCGACCGCGCGGACCGAACTCGAGCTGCGCTCGCAGCTCGTCAGCCGCGTGGTCGCCGACGTGCTGAACGATCCCGCCACCGGCGCGCAGCTGCAGAGCCAGTCGCGCTTCGCCCTCGCCCGCTTCTCCCGCGAGCAGGAGCTGGAGGCCGACGCCGCCGGTGTGCGCACGCTGGCGAAGGCCGGCTACGACCCCTACGGCGCCGGCCGCTTCCTCACGGCGCTCAACCGGACGCTGGCGCTGAAGGCCGGCGGCGGCACCGCGGCCGAGCCCGACATGCTCGCGACCCATCCGGGCACCACCGAGCGCATCGGCCTCGTCACCCGCGCCGCGCGGCGCACCGGCGCGCCCGGCATCGGCGTCGACGACCGGGCCGTCTACCTCGCGGCGGTCGACGGTCTCGCCTACGGCGACAACCCCGGCGAGGGCGCGGTGCGCGGGCACCGCTTCGTGCATCCGAGCCTCGGCATCGCCTTCGAGGTTCCGGACGGCTTCTCGATCGAGAACACCCGCAACGCGGTGCTCGGCACCACCAACGAGGGCAGCCGGCGCCTGCTGTTCGACCAGGTCGAGGCCAAGGACGGCCAGGGCCTCGACGCCATCCTCAAGGCGACGTGGAACGACGCGATCGACCCGGCCTCGATCGAGGTGGCGCCGATCGCCGGCCACCCGGCGGCGACCGCCCTGTCGCGTGGCAAGGACTGGACCTTCCGGCTCGCCGCGATCCGCGTCGGCGAGACCACCTTCCGCCTGATCATGGCGGCCAAAGGCGCGACCGACCCCGACCCGGCCTTCCGCCGCTGGACCGCGAGCCTCGCTTCGGTCTCCGCAGCCGAGACCGCCTCGCTGAAGCCCCTGCGCCTGCAGGTCGTCGCCGCCGCGTCTTCGAGCGCCGAGGACCTCGCCCGCCGCATGGCGGTGCCCGACAGGGCGCTGGATCGGTTCCTGGTGCTCAACGGCCTCGAGCGCGGGGTGCCGCTGAAACCGGGCCAGAGCTACAAGGTGGTGGTGGAGTAGGCGGGCGCGCGCCGATCGGGGCGTCGAGGCCTTGCAACCGATACGCCCTTCGCGCGAAGCCCCGGTCGGGGCCACATGCAGGACGCGCACGCCATGATCCGCTTCTACTACAACCTCTCGCCGAACCCGATGAAGGTCGCCCTCTGCCTGGAGGAGACCGGCCTCGCCTACGAACCGATTCCGGTCGACACCCGCCGGGGCGAGCAGTTCGCGGAGACCTACGCCGCGATCAACCCGAACGCGAAAGTGCCCGCGATCGTCGACGGCGACGCGACGGTGTTCGATTCGAACGCGATCCTGCTGCATCTGGCCGAGAAGGCCGGGGCTTTCCTGCCACACGGCGAGGCGGCGCGGGGCGAGATGCTGTCGTGGCTGATGTTCGTCGCCACCGGCATCGGGCCGTTCTCGGGCCAGTGCGTGCACTTCCGTCACTTCGCCCCCGAGGCCGAGCGGACGGGCTACGCCGCCGAGCGCTACGTGTTCGAGGCGCGGCGCCATTGGAGCGTACTCGACGCGCATCTTTCCGGCCGCAGCTTCGTGCTGGCCGAGTACGGCATCGTCGACATGGCGGTGTGGGGCTGGGCGCGGATGCTGCCCTTCATCCTCGGCGAGGACGCGATCCTCGAATTCCCCAACGTGAAACGGCTGCTCGACACGGTAAGCGCCCGCCCCGCTGCGCAGAAGGCGGAAAGCCTCAAGGGCCGCCACGCGTTCAAGGCCGAACTCGACGACGAGGCCCGGCGCTTCATGTTCCGGTCGATGAAGGTGATCTGAGGAAAAACCTTATCCTGACCTCGCCCTCATCCTGAGGTGCCCGCCCCGGCGGGCCTCGAAGGAGGGGGCCAGGGATCGCGGTGAAGTCTGGAAGGCTCCTTCGAGGCCTTCGCTTCGCTGCGGCGCCTCAGGATGAGGTCGCGGGGTGAATGGGCTCGTCTGATCGATGCGCCCCGACGGGCGACGGGGTGACGGGGCTACGCCGCCACCAACGCGCCCATCGACATCGATTCCTTCTTCATCAGCTCGCGATAGAACCCGTCGAGGTGGGTGAGCTTGTCCGGCGAGCCGTCCTGGATGATGCGACCACCCTCAAGCACCACGATCCGGTCGAAGTCCTTGAGGGTCGAGAGCCGGTGCGCGATGGCGATGACGGTGCGGCCCTTCATCAGGTTGGCGAGCGCGTGGCGGATCGCCTCCTCCGATTCGGCGTCGAGCGCCGAGGTCGCCTCGTCGAGGAGCAGGATCGGCGAGTCCTTGAGGATGGCGCGGGCGATCGCGATGCGCTGGCGCTGGCCGCCAGAGAGCTTGACGCCGCGGTCGCCGACGATGGTGTCGAACCCCTCCGGTAGGGCGTTGATGAAGTCGGTGCAGTGGGCGGCGTCGGCCGCCTTCCACACGTCCTCGTCCGAGGCTTCCGGCCGGCCGTAGCGGATGTTCTCGCGAAGCGTGCGGTGGAACATCGACACGTCCTGCGGCACGACCGTGATCGCCTCGCGCAGGGATTCCTGCGTCACCCGGTCGATGTCGTGCCCGTTGATCAGGATCTTGCCGCCCTTGGCCTCGTAGAAGCGCTGGATCAGCGAGAACAGGGTCGACTTGCCGCCGCCCGACTTGCCGACGAGGCCGACGCGCTGGCCGGGCTCGAGCACGAGGTCGAAGTCGGTGAAGACCGAGCGCCCGTCCGGGTAGGCGAAGGCGACGTGCTGGAACTCGATGCGCGCGCCGGACCCTGAGAGCGGCACGGCCTCGGGATGGTCGATCAGGTCGTGCGGCTGCAGCAGGGTGTGCAGCGCCTCCGAGAGGCGGGCGGTGTGCTGTGTCGCGTCGACCAGCGCCACGGCGAGGTCGCGGGTGGCGGCGAGGATGCGGATGCCGAGGGTGCAGACGAGCACCACCTGGCCGTTGGTCGCTTGGCCCGCCTCCCACATGGTGATCGCCCAGTAGAGCAGGCCGAGCACCGCGAGCACGGTGAGGATCGCGTGCACGATCCGGAGCTTCTCGAGGTAGAGCAGCGAGGAGCGGCGTGCGCGCATCTCCTTGGCGATGGTGCCCTCGAAGCGCACGCCCTCGCGCTTGAACGCCGAGAAGGCGCGGACGAGCGGCATGTTGCCGACGAGGTCCACCATCTCGCCGTCGACGCTGGCGGCCTTGGAGGCGAAGTCGTGGTGCAGCGGCTTTCCGGCCGCCGCCATCTTGAACATCAGCACCACGACGGCGGCGAAGATGCCGGCCAGCACGAGCGCCATCGTGAGGTTGACGCTGCCGATGTAGAGGATCGAGCCGAAGGCCGCGACGCAGGGCGGCATCACGTTGAACACGAACATGTTCTCGACCGTGAAGATCGCGTTCGAGGTCGCGGTGATGCGCGAGGCCAGGGTACCCGGCTGCCGGTCGGCGAAGAAGCTCGGCGAATGCCCGGTCATGTGCCGGAACAGGTCGCGGCGGATGTCGCCGGTGACGCCGACGAAGGTGAAGGACCCGACGAGCGAGGCCACGCGCCAGAGCATGTTGTCGGCGGCGATGAAGGCGATGAGGATCGCGAGCGCCCCCCAGATCAGGTGCGCGTCGGGTCCCTTGCTCAGCGCGTCGACGACGCCCTTCAGCGCGTAGTCGGTCGAGACCGAGAACCCGACGGCGCCGAGCACCGCGACCAAGATCACGGCGTGCGGCAGGGCCCGGCGCCGGAGGTAGCGGCCGACGAAGGCGAAGGGCCGGTCGGCGTATTGGCAGAGGTCTTCCATCGCGATGAGCATCTCGATTTCAGGCGACGCGGAGGGCCGGCGGAACGGGGAGGGGCGAAGGGGCGGACAAGCGTGCGAACGAAGCAATGGAGAAGGGTGCGAACGGAGGGGCGGGCGACACGGTGTACGCGTTGGCGGACGGCACGGCGACGAGACGCGAATAAAAATCAGCGCCGGCGGGGCAACGCAACAGCCTCGTCGACCGTTGCGTGAGCCCCATCCTACGCCGCGCTTTTATCCCGCGAACCTGAACGGCGTTTGACCGGCATGCGAATCCGGTGCCGGACGCCGTTGCGCCCCACGCATCGACCCTCATCGCGCCGCCTCGCGCCGGGTCTCGGGCATGATCAGCGCCACCAGCGCGAAGGCGGCTGCGCCCACCACTGCGAGCCCGAGGAAGGCGGTGTGGCTGCCGAGCCGGTCGGCGAGGATCCCCGCGAGCGAGGTCGAGAGCGCGGCGCCGATCCCCATGGCGGTGCCGACGGCGCCCAATGCGAGGTTGAAGCGGCCGGTGCCGCGGGTGAGGTCGGAGACCACGAGCGGCACCATGACCCCGAGAACCGCGGCCGAGACGCCGTCGAACACCTGGATCGCCACCAGCAGGTACGGGTTGTCTGTGTAGGCGAAGAGCAGGCCGCGAATGGGAAGCGCGGCGAAGCCCGCGAGCAGCACCGGGTAGCGGCCGAAGCGCTCGGCCGCGCGGCCGACGGCGGGGGCCAGCACCGCCAGCACCGCCTGCGGGACCATGATGCAGGCGGCCACCAGCGCGGTCGCGGTCTCGCTCGCCCGCAGGGTCAGCACGCTGCCGACGAGCGGCAGCATCGCGGCGTTGGCCAGGAAGAACAGCGTCATGCAGGCGGCGAAGCTGAGAAGCGCGCGGTTGGTGAGCAGCGCCCGCACGCCGCCGGATGCGGCGTCCGCGGGGCGTGCCTCGGGTTCCTGCGTGCGCACGCCGGCATCGATCTCCTCGGCACGGATGGCGGAGAGCGCCATGATCGTCGGCACCACCAGGGCGGCGGTGAGATAGAACACCGCGTCGTTCGACAGGTAGTACCCGCAGGCGCCCATGCCGGCAGCCGCCACCGCGTTGCCCATCGCCTGGAAGCTGGCGTTGCGCCCGAGGCGCTCGCCGGCACGGGCATGGCCGACGAGGCCGATGCTGATCGCGGCGATCGCGGGCGTCAGAATGCAGCTCGCCGCGGAATGAACCGCCATCGCCAAAAGGACGATCAGGAAGTTCGGCCACAGGGCTAGTGCCAGCGCGCTCGCCGAGATCGCAGCCACCGAGACGCCGGCGGCGAAGCGCTTCGAGCGCATCGCGTCGACGAAGGCGCCGCCGGGCACCTGGCCGAGCAGGCTGACGAGGCTGCCGACGGTGAGCGCGAAGCCGATGTCGGACTGGGTCCACTTCGATTGCGTGAAGTACACCGCCAGAAACGGCCCGAACCCGGTCTGCAGGTTGGCGACGAAGAAGGCGAAGAGGTCAAGGCCGCGCCGGCTCGCCCGCGACAGGCCGTCCGCACCGGACGCCGCGGGCGCCGGCTCGACGGCCGCCTCGCGCAG
>NZ_VRUT01000110.1:0-16316 GCF_008039465.1 Methylobacterium sp. WL120
CCCCTCGACACGCTGATCGTGGCCGGCGGCCCCGGCGTCGTCGCGGCCTGCGCCGACGCGGACCTCATCGACTGGATGCGGGCGCGGGCGGCGCGGGCGCGCCGGGTCGCCTCGGTCTGCACCGGCGCCTTCCTGCTCGGGGCCGCGGGGCTCCTCGACGGGCGCCGGGCGGCAACGCACTGGGCCTATTGCGCGCGGCTCGCGAAACGCTATCCGCTGGCACGCGTCGAGCCGGACCCGATCTTCGTGCAGGACGGCCCGGTCTGGTCCTCGGCGGGGATCACCGCGGGCATCGACCTGGCGCTGGCGCTGGTGGAACAGGACCTCGGCCGCCCCCTGGCGCTCGGGGTCGCGCGCCATCTCGTGATGTTCCTCAAGCGGCCGGGCGGGCAGGCGCAGTTCAGCGCGGCGCTCGCGCTCCAGGCCGGCGACGACCGCTTCGACGCCCTCCATGCCTGGATCCGGGAGAACCTGGCCGGCGACCTCTCGCTGCCGGCGCTCGCGGCGGCGGCGGGCATGAGCGAGCGCAGCCTCGGGCGCCACTACCGTTCGGCGACCGGGCTGACGCCGGCCAAGGGGGTCGAGCGGCTGCGGGTGGAGGCGGCGCAGCGGGCGTTGTCCGAGACGCGGCGCCCGGTGAAGCGCATCGCGCAGGCCTGCGGCTTCGGTTCGGAGGAAACGATGCGCCGCAGCTTCCTGCGGCTCGTCGCTACGCTGCCGCAGGATTACCGCACCCGGTTCGGATCGTGACGGCGCCCACCAGGCCTCATGGGTGAACCGATGAGGTCCGGCGGAGAGCCGCCGCGCCGCCGAAGCGGTGGCCGGGCTCGGGCGGCGCCCGGGATCAGCCGAGCTTGTAGACCGCGGCCAGCTCCGGGTCCTTGGCCGCCACGAGCTTGGCCAGGTCGACGATGACCTTGGCCTGCTTCCAGGTGGCGTCGTCCTGCATCTTGCCGTCGAGCATCACCGCGCCGGTGCCGTCGGGCATCGCCGCGACGATGCGGGCGGCGAAGGCCACCTCGTCCGGATCGGGGGCGAAGACGCGCTTGGCGATGGCGACCTGGTTCGGGTGCAGCGTCCAGGCGCCGGCGCAGCCCATGAGGAAGGCGTTGCGGAACTGGACCTCGCAGGCCGGGCCGTCGGAGAAGTCGCCGAACGGGCCGTAGAAGGCCTTGATGCCGTTGGCCATGCAGGCGTCGACCATTTTCGCGATGGTGTAGTGCCAGAGATCCTGCTGCGCGCTGGCGCGGGCGACGCCCTCAGCCGTCGGGTCGGCGATCACCCGGTATTCCGGATGGCCGCCGCCGACGCGGGTGGTCTTCATGCCGCGGGACGCCGCCAGGTCGGCGGGGCCGAGGCTCATTCCGTGCATGCGGGGCGACGCGCAGGCGATGGCGTCGACGTTTGCGACGCCTTCGGCCGTCTCGAGGATCGCGTGGATCAGGATCGGCTTCGTCACGCCGTGGCGCGCCTCGAGCTGGGCGAGGAGCTGGTCGACGTAGTGGATGTCCCACGGGCCCTCGACCTTGGGGATCATCACCACGTCGAGCTTCGAGCCGACTTCGGCCACGAGCTCGAACAGGTCGTCGAGAAACCACGGCGAGTTCAACGCATTGATGCGGCTCCACAGCCCGGTGCCGGTCGCCGCGAAGTCGGTCGCCTGCGCCATCTGGACGAAGCCCTTCCGGGCCGCCTCCTTCTGGTCCATCGGCACCGCGTCCTCCAGGTTGCCGAGCACGACGTCGACGGTCGGCGCGAGCTCCGGCACGCGGGCGCGGACCTTGTCGTTGTGGGGCGGCACGAAGTGGATCATCCGCTCCAGCCGCACCGGCAGCTCGCGGAAGGGCTCGGGCGCGCCGGCGGCGAGCGGCTGGAAGAAGCGGCGCGGCAGTTTCATGTCAAAACCTCGTTGCGGGTCGGCGTGACCGAGCGGTTCGTCCGGTTAGTGCAAGCACCGGCCCGGCGTAAAGCGATCCGCGCGGCTCGGATCATGGTGCGCTGCCGCACGACGGGCACTCTGGGCGCGGCGGTTACGCCCCATATCGGGAACGCGACGGACGGCGCGGCGTTTTTCGAACCGAGGTGGGTCAATCGATATCGGGAATCGGGCTATGCCCACATCCAAGACGCGTCGGATCGCCCTCTGCGCGACAGTCCTCGCTCTCGGGATCGGTGCGCCCGATCTGTCCTTCGCCGGATCGGACACGGCCAAGCGGGCCGAGCGCACGGTCTTCACCCCGGGCGAAATCGCCACGGCGCGTCCCGCCGCCCTGAAGGGTCCCCTGCGCATCGCCGGCGACGACCCCCAGGCCTTCCAGGCGCTGATCGACCAGGCGTCCGCGGCCGCCGACCCATGGCTCGTCCTCTCCGGCGGCGGCGAGAACGGCGCATTCGCGGCCGGACTGCTCTCCGGCTGGACCGCCAGCGGCCGCCGCCCGGCCTTCGGCGTCATCACCGGCGTCTCGACGGGGGCCCTGATCGCGCCCTTCGCCTTCATCGGCGCCGCCGGCGACGCGGCCCTGCGCGAGGCCTACACCACGGTCTCGGCGGCGGACGTGTTCGAGTTCGGCGGCTCCAACGAGGCCCTGACCGACACCTGGCCGCTCAAGCGCCGGATCGAGAAGGCGGTGACGCCGCGCCTGTTGAAGGCGATCGCGGCCGAGCACGCCAAGGGCCGCCGCCTGCTGGTCGCCACCACCGAGCTCGACACCGAGCGCCCGGTGCTGTGGGACATGGGCGCCATCGCCACGGTCGGCGACGACAAGGCGCTGAACCTGTTCCGCGCGATCGTGCTGGCCTCGTCCGCGGTGCCCGGCGTGTTCCCGCCGGTCTCGATCGATTCGGCCACCGCAGATGGCAAGACGATCCAGGAGATGCACGTGGACGGCGGCACCACGGCGCCGTTCTTCCTGGCGCCGAAGCCGGCGCTTATCGCCGCGCTGACAGGCTCGGGCGGGGTGAAGATCCCGGCCCGGACGGTCTACCTCGTGGTCAACAACAAGCTCGCGCCGTACTTCCAGATGGCGACGCACACCACGCTCTCGGTGCTCGGGCGGGCGATGTCGGCGGCGATCAAGGCGCAGACGCTCGACGCCCTCGCGATTGCCGACGCCTTCGCCCGCCGCGAATCCCTCGACCTGAAGGTCGCCGAGATCGACGACCGCTTCACCGAGACATCGCCGGCCCCGTTCGACCAGCGCTACATGAAGGCGTTGTTCGCGCATGCCGAGACGCTGGGCCGAGCCGGCACGGCCTTCGAAGGCTCGGAAGCGATGGCCGGCGCTCCGTCGAACCCGCCGACGGGTGCGCTCGGCGCCGTGCATGCGAAGGCCCCGCATCCCGCCGAGATGCCGCGCCTGGACGCATCGCGTCCGGACGCGTCCCAGGCCCTGGCGACGCGCTGAGCGGCGCGAGAGCAGTTTCGGTGATCTCTGGATCACCGAAACTGCTCTATCTTGTTGTGCGATCAGGTTATCTTCACGCGAGACGGCATCCACCTCGCTCGAAAATGCTCTAGCCCGCCTCCCGCCGAGCGGGAGGCGGTCACGCCGCCTTCTTCTTCCCCCCGCGCTCGGCGATCCCTGCGAGCGCCCGCACCACCTGCGTCGCGGTCTTGAGCCGGGCCGGGATCGAGTCGAGGTCGCGGATGAACACCACGCTCATGTCCGGACGCACCTTGGCGAACGAGGCCTGCTCGGCGACGTAGGCGACGAGCCCCTGCGGGTTCGCGAACGACTTGTCGCGGAAGTGGACGACGACGCCCTTGGGGCCGGCCTCGACCTTGGCGATGTTGGCGGCCAGGCACAGGATCTTGATCGTGACGATCTTGAGCAGCTGCTCCACCTCCGGCGGCAGCGGCCCGAAGCGGTCGATGAGCTCGGCGCCGAACGCCTCCATCTCGGCGTCGTTCTCCAGGGTCGAGAGCCGGCGGTAGAGCGCGAGCCGCACGCCGAGGTCCTCGACGTAGGTCTCGGGGATCGTGACGGGGGCGCCGAGCGCGATGGTCGGCGACCACGCCTCCTCCACCGGCTCCTCGTAGCCGGCCTTGAGCGCGGTGACCGCGTCCTCCAGCATCTGCTGGTAGAGCTCGTAGCCGACCTCCTTGATGTGGCCGGACTGCGCGTCGCCGAGCAGGTTGCCGGCGCCGCGGATGTCGAGGTCGTGGGAGGCCAGCTGGAAGCCGGCGCCGAGCGTGTCGAGGGTCTGCAGCACGTTGAGGCGCTGCTCGGCCTGGGCGCTCAGCGTGCGGTTGGCCGGCGTCGTGAACAGGGCGTAGGCGCGGGCCTTGGAGCGGCCGACGCGGCCGCGCAGCTGATACAGCTGGGCCAGGCCGAACATGTCGGCCCGGTGCACGATCAGCGTGTTGGCGGTGGGGATGTCGAGGCCCGATTCGACGATCGTGGTCGAGAGCAGCACGTCGTACTTGCCCTCGTAGAACGCGGTCATCACGTCCTCGAGCTGGCCCGCCGCCATCTGCCCGTGCGCCACCGCGACCGTGGTCTCGGGCATCTCGGTGTCGAGGAAGCGCTTCACCTCGGCGAGGTCCTCGATCCGCGGCACCACGTAGAACGACTGCCCGCCGCGGTAGCGCTCGCGCAGCAGCGCCTCGCGGATGGTCAACGGATCGAACGGCGTCACGAAGGTGCGCACCGCCAGGCGGTCGACCGGGGGCGTGGCGATGATCGAGAGGTCGCGCACGCCCGTCATCGCCAGCTGCAGGGTCCGCGGGATCGGGGTGGCCGAGAGCGTCAGCACGTGCACGTCCGCCTGCAGCGCCTTCAGGCGCTCCTTGTGGCTGACGCCGAAGTGCTGCTCCTCGTCGACGATGATCAGGCCGAGGTCCTTGAAGGCGATGGTCTTGGCGAGCACCGCATGGGTGCCGACGACGATGTCGACGGTGCCCGCCGCGATCCCCGCACGGTTCTGCTTCATCTCGGCGGCGCCGACGAAGCGCGAGAGCTGCGCCACCTGGATCGGCAGGCCCTTGAAGCGCTCGGCGAAGGTGCGGAAGTGCTGGCGGGCGAGCAGGGTGGTCGGCACCACCACCGCCACCTGCCGCCCCGAGATCGAGGCGGCGAAGGCGGCGCGCAACGCCACCTCGGTCTTGCCGAAGCCGACGTCGCCGCAGACGAGCCGGTCCATCGGGCGGCCCTCGTTCAGGTCCGAGAGCACCGCCTCGATGGCGTTGGCCTGGTCCTCGGTCTCCTCGAAGGCGAAGCGGGCGGCGAACTCGCCGTAGAGCCCCTCCGGCGGCACCAGCCGCGGCGCCTGCCGCACGAAGCGCTGGGCTGCGACCTTGATGAGTTCGCCGGCCATCTCGAGGATGCGCTTCTTCATCCGCGCCTTGCGCGCCTGCCAGCCGGCGCCGCCGAGGCGGTCCAGCGCGACCTCCGAATCCTCGGAGCCGTAGCGGGTCAGAAGCTCGATGTTCTCCACCGGCAGCAGCAGCAGGCCGGTGGCGTATTGCAGCTCCAGGCAATCGTGCGGGGCGCCCGCCGCCGTCACCGTCTTCAGGCCGACGAACCGGCCGATGCCGTGGTCGGCATGCACCACGAGGTCGCCGGGCTGGAGCGCCTGCACCTCCAGGATGACGTCCTGCGGCCGCTTGGACTTGCGCTTCTGGCGCACGAGCCGGTCGCCGAGGATGTCGCCCTCCGAGACCACGGCGAGCTGGCCCGTCGTGAAGCCGGATTCGAGGCCCCAGACCGCGACCGCCACGTCGGTGCCGCGCTTCAACGCGTAGACGTCCGAGAGGCGCGAGATCGCCATCGGTTTCTTCAGGCCGTGGTCGGCGAGCACGCCGCAGAGGCGGTCGCGCGAGCCCTCGGACCAGGATCCCAGGATCACGTAGTGACCGGATCCCTGCAGGTCCTTCACGTGCGCCACCGCCGCGTCGAAGACGCTCGTCGCCTCGCTGGCGCGCTCGGCCGCGAAGGTGCGGCCGGGCTCGGCGCCGCAATCGATGGCCGGGCCGTCGGCCCCGCCATCGGGCACCGCGAACGGCGTCAGCCGGGCGACCGAGCAGGCCGCGATCCGGTCGCGCAGCTCGTTCTGGGTGAGGTAGAGGGCGCGCGGCGGCAGCGGCTTGTAGGGCGCGACGCCCGATTGCGGGGTCTTGCGCGCCTGCTCGCGAGCCTGGAAGTAGTCCTGGATCAAGGCCAGCCGCTCGGAGGCCGCGTCCTCGATCTGCGGCTCGAACACCATCGGCACCCCGGCGACGTAGTCGAACAGGGTGTCGAGGCCGTCGTAGAACAGGGGCATCCAATGCTCGAGGCCAGCGTAGCGCCGGCCCTCGCTCACGGTCTCGTAGAGGCGGTCGTCGCGGGTCGCGGCGCCGAAGTTGGCGATGTAGCCCTGGCGGAAGCGCCGGATGGTCTCGGTGGTGAGCTGGACCTCGCTCATCGGCACGAGGTCGAGGGAGCGGAGCTGCCCGACGGTGCGCTGCGTCTCCGGATCGAAGGCGCGGATCGATTCCAGGGTGTCGCCGAAGAAGTCGAGGCGGATCGGGTTCGGGAGTCCCGGCGGCGACAGGTCGAGGATGCCGCCGCGCACGGCGTATTCGCCCGTGTCCCGCACCGTCCCCGTGCGCAGGAAGCCGTTGGCCTCGACCCAGGCCACGACCTTGTCCATCGAGACGACGTTGCCGATCGCCACCGAGAAGGTCTCCACGGCGATGCGCTTCATCGGCGGCACGCGCTGGATCAGGGCGTTGACCGTGGTGCAGACGATGCGGGGCGCGGCCTCGGAGGAGCGCGTGCGCGTCAGCCGCGAGAAGGCGGTCATGCGCTGCGCCGCCGTGGCGCCGTTGGGCGAGACCCGGTCGTAGGGCTGGCAATCCCAGGCCGGCACGCTCATCGCCTCGATCTCGGGGGCGACGAACTTCAGCGCGTTGACGAAGGCCGCCGAGCGCCCGGAATCGCGGGCGACGTGGACCAGCACCGCCGGCCCCTCGAAGCCGGCGCTCAAGGCCCGGGCGAGGTCGGCCACCACCAGGGCGTCGAACCCGTCCGGGACGCCGGCGAGCGTCGGGCTCTCGCCACGGGCGAACGCGTCGCGAATCCGCGCCAGCGGCCCGGACTTCGGAAGCGCGAAGCGCGCCGTCTGGACCTTCGGCGCGGGGGCCGGAGGTGCGGGCGTCTTGGATCCAGGCTTGGCCATCGTGTGTCTGTTCGTCGTCGGATCGGGCGGGCAGGCGATGCCCGGATGGCGGGAGGTGGAGCCCGCGAGACGGGGTGTATAGACCGGAAGGCAGGGTGTCAGGTGGCAGCCGCCGGGCGATGCGGCCCGGGATGGTCCGGTTGGGCCGAGGTGCTCGGTGAGCACCCGGCGACAACCCGCTCGATGGACTGCGTTTTTTCGATTGAGCTCACCGGGCGCGGTCGTTGTTGGGCCAGCACGGTGAGTTGCTGAGGGTCCGGTTCGGCACGCGCATGCCGGTATCGACCAAGCGCGCGGCCAAAGACGAGCGCAGCAGGTTCTCGCGCCGGCAGCCCTTGATGCGCGACCTGAACCGCCGGCCCCAACCTTCAGTACAAAAAAGATTTTTCATTCAACGCGAAGCCCGCATCTGCTCCGGGGCGCCGAGCCGCGGCAGGACGCCCTCGCGCATCACGGCGCGGCGCAGCGGGCCGATCGCGCTCATCGCGAGCAGGCCGACGCCGCGCAACGCGTCGACGGGCATGAGGTCGGCGAGCAGGCTGCGGTTGAGGGTGTCGACTGCAGTCGATCGCAACGCCGCGTCGAGGCGCCGGGCGCGGGCGAAGCCGGCCAACGCCGCGCGCGAGCCCGGATCGCGGTGCTCGCGGACCGCGCCGAGCACCGCGTCGCGGAGGGCGGCGGCATCCCGCAACCCGAGGTTCAGCCCTTGCGCGCCGATCGGCGGGAAGACGTGGGCGGCCTCGCCGACCAGGGCGAGGCGGTGGGCCGTCGGGGTCGCCACGGAGAGGCCGCGCATCGGCACGAGGCCGCGGGGTCCGTCGACCCGCATCGTCCCGAGCATGCCCTGCGCCTGGGCGGTGACCGCCTCGGCGAGGGCTGCGTCGTCGAGGGCGGAGAGGCGGCGCGCGACGCCCTCGGCCGCGACCCACACGAGGCTGGAGCGGTTGTTGGGCAGCGGCACCAGGGTGAAGGGGCCGCCGCGGGTGTGGAACTCGGTCGAGACATTGCCGTGCGGGCGGTCGTGCGCGAGGATCGTCGTGATCGCGGATTGCGGGTACGACCAGTCCCGCACCCGGATGCGGCTGGCCGTCCGCAGGGGCGACCGGCCTCCGTCCGCGGCCACCACGATCCGGGCCGAGACCCGACCGCCATCAACAAGGCGAACCTCGGAAAATTCTTCGCCCGCAACGGCTTCCGCCGCGTCGCTCTCGAACAGCGTGAGGTGTTCGGTCGCCCGCGCCTGCCGGCGCAGGGCTTCGACCAGGAGACGGCTCTCGACGTTCCAGCCGAACGCGTCGAGGCCGATCTCGCCGGCATGGAAGCGCGCCGGCGGCGGGCGGAAGAGGCTTCCGGTGTCGTCGATGATCTGAAGCGTCGCCAGCGGGCCGGCCTGCGGGGCGATGCCCGCCCAGGCGCCCAACGCGTCGAGGAAGCGCACGGAGCCGTCGAGCAGGGCGACGGTGCGCCCGTCCGCCACGGGTGCATGGCGCCCGACCAGCGCCGTCGGGATGCCGTCGCGGGCGAGCGCCAGCGCAGCGCTAAGCCCGGCGGCCCCGGCGCCGACGACCGCGACGGCGAAAACTCGGTCCTCTCGGGGCGGCTGGGGCACGGGCGAACAATCCTCAGGGCGGGCCGGCGATCCGGCAGGGAGGATCTAGGGCGATTCCGCATTCCTGTCGCCGGTGCTGCGGCAACCCGCGCCGGCTCGACGCGTCGGCGAAACGATCGTCAGCCGGCCCCGAGCAGCCGGATCGCGGCGTCGCGCTCGAACAGGTAGAGCAGCACCCGCAGGGCTTGGCCGCGCTCCGTCCGCAGGGCCGGGTCGCGCTCGACGATCAGCCGCGCGTCGTCGCGGGCGACCTCCAGCAGGGCGCCGTCGCTCTCCAGGCGGGCCAGCCGAAAGGCTGCGACGCCGGATTGGCGGGTACCCAGCACCTCCCCCTCGCCGCGGAGACGCAAGTCGGCCTCGGCGATGCGAAACCCGTCCTCGCTCTCGCGCATCATCTCGAGGCGGGCCTTCGACACCTGGCCGAGCGGCCCGCGATAGAGCAGCAGGCAGGACGAGGCCTTCGAGCCGCGCCCGACCCGGCCGCGCAGCTGGTGCAGCTGGGCCAGCCCGAAGCGCTCGGCATGCTCGATCACCATGATCGTCGCCTCCGGCACGTCGACGCCGACCTCGACCACGGTGGTGGAGACCAGCACCTTGGTCTCGCCCGCGGCGAAGCGGGCCATCGCCGCATCCTTGTCGGCGCCGGGCATCTTGCCGTGGATCAGCCCGACCTCGGCGCCGAAATGCTGCTTCAGGTCCTCGAAGCGCTCCTCGGCCGCGGCGAGGTCGACGAACTCGGATTCGGCCACCAGCGGGCAGATCCAGTAGACGCGCTCGCCGCCCTGGAGCGCGCGATGAAGCCCGGCCACGACCTCGTCGATGCGCTCGGTCGGGATGGTGATCGTGCGGATCGGCTGGCGGCCGGCCGGCTTCTCGTCGAGGATCGAGACGTCCATGTCGCCGAAGCAGGTCAGGGCCAGCGTCCGCGGGATCGGGGTCGCGGTCATGACGAGGATGTCCACCGCCGCGCCCTTGGCCCCGAGCGCGAGGCGCTGGTGGACGCCGAACCGGTGCTGCTCGTCCACCACCGCCAGCCCGAGATCGGAGAACACCACGCTGTCCTGGAACAGCGCGTGGGTGCCGACCAGAATGTCGATCTCGCCGGCGGCGAGGTCGGTGAGCGTCGCCCGGCGCTCGGCGGCGCGGTCGCGGCCGGTCATCAGGCGCAGGCGGAGGGCGCCCGCCAGCGGCTTCAAGCGCTCGAAGTGCTGGCGCGCCAGGATCTCGGTCGGCGCCATCAAGGCCGCCTGCCGGCCGGCCTCGCAGGCCGAGGCCATGGCGAGCAGCGCCACCGCGGTCTTGCCCGAGCCGACGTCGCCCTGGAGCAGGCGCAGCATCCGCTTGTCGGAGGCCAGATCCCCGCGGATCTCGGCGACGGCCCGCGTCTGCGCGCCGGTGAGAGCGAAGGGTAGGCCGGCCTCGATCCGGGCGGAGAGGCGGCCGTCGCCGGCGTTGACCCGCCCGGGCTTGCGGCGGCTGCGCGCGCGCATCAGCGCGAGGGCGAGCTGCGAGGCCAAAAGCTCGTCGTAGGCCAGCCGTTTTCGCGACGGCGTCGCGGGCGGGGGGATGGCGACGCCGTTGGCGCCCAACGTCGGGGCTTTCGGCGCTTCCTCGGGCCGGTGCTCGGCGCGCAGCGCGTCGGCGAAGGGCGGCAACCGGTTTTGCTGCAGCCAGGCGGGGTCCTGCCATTCGGGCAGCACCGGCAGCCGCTCCAGGGCGGCGACCGCGAGCTTGCCGATCGCCCGCGAGGTCAACCCTTCCGTGGCGCCGTAGACCGGCTCGACGGAGGGCAGGGCGGCCAGGCCCTCCGCGTCGACGATGCGCGACGGATGCACCATCTGGCGGCTGCCGTCCCAGAGGTCGATGCGGCCGGTGACGTAGCGGTGGCTGCCCAGGGGCAGCATCTTCTCGACGCGCGCTGCCGGCATCCCGAAGAACACCAGGGTGATGTCGCCGGTCTCGTCCTCGACCAGCACCCGGTGCGGGCGCTTGCCCGGCCCGGTCCCGGCCGGCCGGTGGAGGGAGACGGTGACGCCGACGGTGACCGGCTCGCCGACCGGAGCCTCGCCGACCGAGCCGACGAGCTTCTGCGCGATGCCGCCCTGGGGCAGGTGGAACAGCAGGTCGACGATGCGGGCCGGCCGCTCGGGCGTGCCGAGCAGCCGCTCGATCATCGGCGCCATCTTCGCGCCGACGCCCGGCAGCCCGCGCACGGGCGCGAACAGCGGGTCGAGGATGCTGGGGCGCAGGAGCGCCGGGGGTGTCTCGTCGCGCATCGACACTTCGCTCGTCCCGCCCATCCTGCCGCTCGTGCGGGCCATCCTGCCCGGCGGGTCGTCAATATCCCGTGCCGTCCGCCCCGTCGCGCGGCCGCTCGACGCTGGCGCGCGACGGGAACGCCCGGCATCCCGTGATCATCGGATCGCAGGATCCTCGGCACGACGACGCGCGATCGGCTGGCAGGCCGGCCGCGACGGCTTAGATACGTCGA
Source organism: Methylobacterium sp. WL120 (assembly GCF_008039465.1). Lineage (NCBI taxonomy): Bacteria > Pseudomonadati > Pseudomonadota > Alphaproteobacteria > Hyphomicrobiales > Methylobacteriaceae > Methylobacterium > Methylobacterium sp. WL120. The sequence goes on from NZ_VRUT01000110.1 coordinate 11,259, forward strand.
AGGTGGCGCTTCGCGCGGCCGGGGGCGGGAGCTGAGGCGATGATCGAGTTCTTTGACCGCGAGGGGCGTCCCGCCGCGTTCTGCGACGACGGCCGGGCGATCTACCACTGGGACGGCCGCCCGGCGGCGATCATCGACGACGACAAGGTCTTCGCCTATTCAGGCCGCTTCGTCGGCTGGTTCTCCGACGGGTGGATCAGCGACGCGCACGGGCACCGGGTGCTGTTCGAGTTCGATGCGGTCGGCGGCCCGGCCAAGCCGGAACGCGGCCCCAGGGTCTCCAAAGGCCAGCGCGGACAGAAGCCGCCGCCGGGCCCGCGCGATCGCGCCCCCGCCCCGCCCGGGCCGTCCGCGTCGTGGTCCGAGACCGCCTTCGCAGGATTGGTCTGACCATCATCGTCCCGTGATCCACGGATCACGGGTTGTCTCCTTCGACCCGAGGCTAGAACCATGTCCGGCACCACCCGCACCAGCGCGGATCTCGATCCCCGCCGCCGCCGCACGCTGTTTCGCGCCTGGCACCGGGGCATCCGCGAGATGGACCTGATCATGGGACGCTTCGCCGACGCCGAGATCGGCGTCATGAGCGACGCGGACCTCGACCTGTTCGAGGCGCTGATCGAGGTGCCCGACCGCGACCTGTTCCGCTGGCTCGTCGGCGAGGAGCCGGCGCCCGCGAACTACGACACGACGCTGTTCCGTCGGCTCAAGGCCTTCCACAAGCACGACGCGCCGATCCACTCGTGACGGATCGGCGCCGCGGCTGAGCGCTCTGACTAGAGGTCGGGCTCGTTGACGACGTAGGGGCCGATGCGGCTCATCAGGTCGACGGGAGCGCCGGCGCGGCGCGCGTTCTCGCCGTCGATCACCAAGACAGGGATGCCCTGGTCGCGCACTTGAGCCCGGAGCCGTGCAGCGAGGCGGGCGTAGCCCGAGTCGCGGCGTGACGAGGTCTGGAGCAGGATCGCGGCGGGACGGGCGATCACCGCCAGCACGTCCGCCGCCGCCTCGAGGGAGACGGTGACGCTGGCATAGCCGAGCTCGGCCAGCTCTCCGGCCAGCGAGTGATCGACAGCACGGACGCCGTCGTCGACGACGAGCACTTGTTGCAGCGCACCCATAGACCGAGAGCTACCCCATCGCTGACGAGTTGGGAAGAGAGCTGAGCTTTAAACCCACCGCAGACGGTTTGGTTCGCCGGCACCGTTTGTTGATGCGAAAATAAACCCGTCCGATGAGCGTGCGATGAACTGCGCGGCCGGGAACGCCGCGCGCGCCGGGGATGCGGGTGCGGACGAGCGTCCAACGCCTTCGAGACTTTGGGTTTTCGGTGCGATCCCGGGCGGCCCGTCAGGCGGCGCGATCAGGAGATCGGACGGGCGGGGACGCGCCGCAGCCCGGCCGAATGGCGCGGCGCGGGGTCGGGGGCGCGGCCGCTCAGGCCTCCGTCACCGCCATCCCGGTTCCGGCAAAGCGATCGGCCCGGAAGCGCGAGGCGCGAAAGCTTCCGGCCTCGGTCGCGTCCACCTCGCCGCGCTGCACCCGAGTCGTCGCGCAGGCCTGGCCGCGGAAGGCGAGGCGGCCGTCGGGGTCGCGGCGCAGGTCGAACAGGGCAGGGGGCAGGGCGAGGCGGGCGGGCTCCGCGAGCACCGAGGCGAGATCCGACGTGGGACCGCTCGACCCGGAGCGCCTGACCGACAGCACCGCATCCTCGTCGAAGGCCAGCACGTCGAGGACCGGCGATCCCGCGGCCCGATCCGCCGCGTGCGGAGGCACCGACCCTGGGGCGCGACGGGCCAGGACCACGGAGCGCGTCGCCGAGGGCAGGGCGTCGAGGGCCTGCTCCAGGAAGGCCGGGGCGACGAGATGGGTCGGGCGCGGCTGCGCCAGGTTCTCGATCAGGGCCGGCCCGTCGAAGACCGGCATCGTCTCGAGGTCGACGCCCGCGGCGAGCGCCGCACCGAGCCCGGTGACGAGCCCGCGCAGGTCGGAGGGCGGCAGCAGGGTGAGGATTCGGTCGCCGGGTTCGATCCGGGCCGACACGAGATGCGCGGCGATCGCCGCGAGCAGCGCGTCTCCGGTGCGGTGGACCGGCCGGGCCGGATCGCCGGCAGCGAAGCTGACGAGGCCGCCGCCGGTCTCGGGCAAGGGCGCGGTCCCGCCGGCGCGATCGAGGGCCAGCGCATCGAGGTTGATCACGCCGTCGGGGACGGCCGGCCCGAAGGCCGCGAGGTAGCGCAGGCCGAAATAGCCGGCCGCGATCCGGCACAGGGCCTCCGCCGGGCGGTTCGCGCCGACCTGGGTCTGGGTCAGCACCGCGGAGAGGCCGGCCGCCTGGATGCCGGCGGCGGCCTGCGCCTCGGTCCAGGACGGGGGGAGGAGGCAGGGGACGTGGCCGGCCGCCTCGACGGCCAAGTGGGCGACGAGGCCTTCGGTGCTTCCGGGGAACCACAGGCCGATCCGGCTTCCCGGCGCCAGCCGCCAGGTCCGCAGCGCCCGGGCGAGGCGCCCGATGATCTCGGCGGCCGTCCCGTAGGTCCACGCCATCGGCGGCCTGCCGCTCCAGCCGCGCTTGGGCGCGGCGTCGGCGAAGGCGAGGCGGCCGGGATCGAGGCGGGCGGTTCCGGCCAGCAGCGCGCACAGGCCCGCCCGCGGCAGGATCACCTCCGGGACGATCTCCGAAGCGACCTCCGGGACGACCTGGGACCGCACCGCACCGCGGGTGGCCGGTCCCCATCCGACGGTCGACGGCTCGATGGAGGGCTGCGCCGCGCTCACGGGGTTCTCGAACTCCATCCGAAGGTCGGCGTGCATCCCGCATGACGACTGGCCATCGATGCCGGTTTAGGGTTAACCCGCGCCTAAGGACGGCCCGCGGATTCGCGGTTCGTGGGCGCGCCGGTCGCGGGTACCGCGCCGGGCGACGTCGCGGGCGTCCTGGCAGGTGTCATGCCTTCGCCGCATTCGGCGGGGAATGCAGGCCGCCCGATCGCCCGGGACCAGCGCGGCGCCCCCTGTCGGGACCGGTCGCCCCGCTATCCCGCACCGCGTCACGTTTTTCCCGTCACGACGTCCTCCTCCAATCGACGAACTTCAAAGGGTCTGAGCCGATGTCCTTCGCCAAAAGCCCGGCGCACCTGATGCGCGCCGCCGCGTTCCTTGCGCTCGCCGGCCTTGCCGGGCCCGCCCTCGCCCAGCCGAAGAAGGCGCCGCCCGCCCCCGCGGCCCCCGCGCCGACGGCGCCGGCACCGGGCCAGAGCACGCCGGCGGCCAACACCGCGGCGCAGACCGGCCCGCAGACCGTGACCGTGAAGTCCGAGCCGAGCCAGGCCGACTGGACCAAGGTCTGCGGCAAGGACGGCGGCTCGGGCACCGACATCTGCTACACCACCCGCGACTTCGTCTCCGACCAGGGCCAGCCGGTCCTCGCGGTCGCCGTGTATGAGATGAAGAACCCGGCCACGAAGCAGGAGGTGCGCGTGGTGCGCTACCTGCTGCCGCTCGGCCTGCTGCTGCAGCCCGGCATCCGCTTCACCGTCGACGGCCAGCAGGGCACCGCCGGCAAGTTCGCCGTCTGCTTCCCCAACGGCTGCTTCGCCGAGGCCGGCGGCGTCGACGCCGGCGTCGTCGCCGCGATGAAGAAGGGCACCACGCTCAACGTCTCGGTGCAGAACCAGACCCAGCGCGAGGTGACCTTCGCCGTGCCGCTCGCCGGCTTCGGCAAGGCCTTCGACGGCCCGGCCATGGACCCGAAGGTGCTCGAGGAGCAGCAGAAGAAGTTGCAGTCGGAGCTCGAGAAGCGCAGCGAGGACATGCGCAAGAAGCTCGAGCAGCCCGGCGCGGCCGGCGCCGCGCCGGCCCCCAAGCCCTGATCCGCGACCGCCGATCCCGCCCTCGGGATCGGCGCACCGACAGGCCCGGCGCTCCGAAGCGCCGGGCTTTTTTCATGCGTCGGGCGTCCTCGCCGACCGGCCCGTGATCCCAGGATCCCGGATCGTTGCATCACCGGATCCTGGGATCACGCGATCCTGGTCTCTCGGAGGCTAGGGTCAGCGCCGCGCGCCGCCGAACGGCCAGTCGATCGCGCCGCCGGCATACAGTCCCACCCAGATCAGCACCGGTTGGAACGCCAGGCGGGGCCCGTGATACCACCAGGAATCCGGCAGCGGCGGCACGACGATCCCTTCGATCGCCTGCTTGACGTTGGCCGGCCAGACGCAGAGCGCGTAGAGCGCGAGCCCGATCCCGGCAGCCCGGCGCCAAGTTGGGCTCGTCAGCGCCAGGGCGCTGGCGATCTCGCAGAGGCCGGTGCCGAGGATGACGAGGCGCGGCTCCGGCACCCAGGCCGGCATGATCGGCATCAAGGTGTCGGGGGAGGCGAGGTGCACCGCGCCGACGAGGCCGTAGAGGCCGACGAGGCCCCGCCGCAGCCAGACCCGCCCGGGACCGTCGGGCGCGTGCGTCGTCCGAGCCCCCGTCATGTCGCCCCGATCGAGACGTCGTTCGGGGACACGCCGCACTCCGCAGCGACGCGGTCGCGCAGGGCCGCCATCAGCCGCATCAGTAGGGAATGGTCGCGGGCGTAGCCGGTGTCGCCGCCGCCAGAATCGCCGATCGCCGTGACCGGCGCGATCAGCCGCAGCGAGTTGGTCACGAACACCGCGTCGGCGCGGCGCAGCTCGGAGAGCGTGATGGAGCGCTCCTCGCAGGCGAGCCCGCAGGCCGGCGCGAGCTGCGCGATCACCACGGCGCGGACGATGCCGGCCAGCACTCCATCAGTGAGCGGCGGCGTGACCAGGCGCTGGCCGAACAGCGCGAAGACGTTGCCGGTGCCGGCGCAGGCGAGCGCCTGCCGAGTGTTGCTGAACAGGGCCTCGTCGAAGCCGGCGGCGCGGGCGTCCCGCGCGGCGAGGATCGCGTCGCCGTAGCCCAGCGCCTTCAGCTGCGCGAGGGGCGACGTCTCGTTCCGGGCGATGGCCGTGGGCCAGAGCCGCAGCGGCGCGAACGCGATGCCGGGGTCGCCGGCCGCCGCGGTCGCAAACAGCGTCGGGTGCGGGT
>NZ_VRUT01000111.1:0-16281 GCF_008039465.1 Methylobacterium sp. WL120
CCGCCGTCCCCGGTGCCCCCGCCCAACGAAGAGGTCTGCTCGCCGGTGGAACTGCCCACGACCGCCAATCGCGGGGAACTGGAACTTGACTTGAAGTGGGCCGGCGCCTCGGATCTAGATCTCTCGCTTGTCTGCCCAGACGGCACCGAGGTCAGTTACAACGCAAAGCTCGGCTGCGGCGCCACCTTCGACTTCGATGTGAACGCTACATCCGTCTCACCGTCGCCCGTCGAGCACATCATCTGGACCGATCTCGCCCAGGCTCCGCCCGGCCGATATACGGCCGTGGTGACGCCCTATGCCAAGAAGGGCCCCAACATCCCGCGGCTCCCCTTCGACGTCTACCTCACCTACCGGGGACGTGTGATCGACCATCGGTCCAAGACTGCCACGAAGTTCGGAAGCAGCGAGGGGATAAGGATATTCACCTTCAACCTCCCGCTTGCGGAGCGCGCGCCCGAGGCAGTGCCCGTCACCGAGGGACGCACCCCCTCGGGGCAGCCCTGCCGCGTCGGCGGTGCCGGCGGAGCGTCGACTGATGGGGCACCGGCTCCCGCGCCCGGCCAGAAGCACTGAGGAGCGAATGTTCGCCAAGCTGATTGATCCATCGACCGCCGCCGTGCGTCTGACGCCACATAGCGGCGTGCAGTTCCTCACCTACGCCCTACGCGCCGAGGAGGCCGGACGCATGTCCCGGCGCTTCATCGAGCGCCCGGTGGAAAGCGCGCCGCCCGTCAACGGCAAAATTCCCTATCAGCTCATCCCGGCATGGGACGAGAACGACCCGCGCAACGGCATCGAGGAAAGCGCTCGGCCGAACGACAAGGAATATACCGTCTCTGAGCGCGCGGCCCTTGAAATTTTTATGGAGAAGTGGGTGCCGCTGCCCATGCTCCGGGTGAAGATCGACCCAGACGGTCGCGCGGAGTTCGACCTCGGCCCTACTAACTGGGCTCGTGCGCGGATCGTCGAGATCGTCGATCGGGCGCCCGAGGATCCTGTCAGTCACTACGTGACCTTCGCCTTTGACACGGAGCTACGCGACCGGCGCGCCAACCGCCCCTATACCTCACCCTGCCCGGAAGATGCCGAAACCGAACATGAGTTCCGGTTCGCGTACAAGTATCGCGAAATCGCTTGGTATCTCGGCGCGGCCCTCGGCGGCGAAGACGGCGAGGCGCTGTCGCAGTTCCAGAAATGGGTGCCGGCCTGGCTTCTGGAGATGTTCCGTGAGTTCAAGCAAGCACAGCGGCCCGGCCGCCCCCTGCGGGAGAACGAGGACGACCCGGTCCTCGAACATATCGCCCGCTACCTCGTCTTCCTCGAATACCTGTCCCAGACCATCGAACCCAGGGTCGTGCGGATGCTGGACACGGTATCGGACGCGCCCGTCATCCAGCCAATCGCCGTCGATCTGATCCTCGACGTGGGCAACAGCCGCACCTGCGGCATCTGCATCGAATCGCGACCGAACGATAACCGAGTCGACCTCAACAACTCCTTCGTGATGCATCTGCGCGATTTAAGTGAGCCGGAACGAGTCTATTCGGACCCCTTCGAGAGCCATGTCGAGCTCGCGCAGGCCCGATTCGGCCGCGATCACCTCTCGGTCCATTCGGGCGTGAGCCGCGCTTTCTTCTGGCCGAGCCCCGTTCGTGTTGGACCGGAAGCGGCACGCTTCCGGCAATCAGCCCACGGCAATGAGGTTGTCACTGGCTTGTCGAGTCCGAAGCGCTATCTCTGCGATACCGGTGCTTTGCAACAGGAATGGCGCTTCGCGGAGCGCGACTACGACCCCTACGACACTGGACGGAAGTCGAGCCCGCTTATCGACAAGGCAATCCGGCAATTTGTCAACAGCCGCGGCGACGTCATCGAGCAGCTGGAATACGACCGGCGAAAATACAACCTTAAGGTCCGTAGCGACGACAGGGTCGGAGCGCAGCACCTGTCGTTCTCACGCTCTTCCTTCTTTACGTTCATGGTCGCTGAAATCATCTGGCAGGCCGTCGTGATGATCAATGATCCGGCAGTGCGCGAGGACCGGGCCCCCCGCGACGCGCCGCGGCGGCTGCGGCGGATCATCCTCACTCTTCCCCCCGCCATGCCGGTACAGGAACAGCGTCTCCTGCGTTCACGGGCGGAAGGGGCGGTCAAATTGATCTGGAAGCTAATGGGATGGTGGGAAAAGCCGCCGCGTGGAGTCTTCCCGCCAGCCGTGCATGTCGCCTGGGACGAGGCCAGTTGCGTCCAGTTAGTCTACCTCTACGGCGAGATCACGCAGAAGCTTGGTGGCTCGATCCGCGGATTTATGGATCTGATCGGCAGGCCGCGACGCTTCGCCGAACCAGAGAAGCTACCGGCGCCGGATGCCAAAGAGGAGCGTTCCGTCCGGATCGCCTCCATCGACATCGGCGGTGGCACCACCGACCTAATGATCACGACCTATTATCAAGAAGCCAACACTCTCCTACGGCCGGTCCAAAACTTCCGCGAGGGATTCCGCATCGCCGGCGACGATCTGCTAAAGCAGGTGATCGAACGGCTCGTGCTGCCGCCCATTGAGACCCACCTGCGTGAGGCTGGGATGGTGGATCCTCGCCGCCTGCTGAATGAGCTGTTCGGTGGCGACCGGGCCAACATGTCGGAATTGGAGAAGCATAAGCGCCGACAGTTCGTGCGCCGAGTACTGGAGCCGATCGGCCTCGCCATGCTAGGCGACGCCGCCGAACACTCAATGATCGAGGAGCAGGCGAGCACCCAGCGCAGCTTCGCGGACTTCTTTCCAACCCCGGCGGGGCGGAAGAAGGAAAGCGGCATGCCTGCCAAGGCTCTCCTCGACTTCATCGAAGCTCCGGCCCACGCCGCCGGAGCCCTGAATGTCAAACTCGCCGACTGCGTTTTCGTCAGCGACTTTAAAGTGATTCGCCAAGCCGTAAACGCGGTGCTCGGCGATGTCTTCGACAATCTCTGCGAGTTGGTCCACGAGTTCGATCCGGACGTCGTCCTGCTGACCGGGCGCCCCTCGCGGTTGCCCGCCGTCGTCGACCTGCTGGCGAACCGGCTCGCGGTTACGCCCGATCGGGTAGTGCCGATGCATCTCTATCAGGCGGGCAACTGGTACCCGTTCCGCGACCGGGACAACCGACGGATCGGTGATCCCAAGACCACAACGGTGGTGGGAGCGATGCTCTGCGCGCTGGCGGAAAACCAGCAGCTCACCAACTTCGCCCTGGAAACAGGACGGATGGGATTGCGCTCAACCGCCAAATACATTGGCAAGCTCGACGGCAACAATCGGATCGAGAGCGGAGATGTATACTTTAACGATCTCGATCTCGATGCCAAGGGTGCGGCCGGTCAGGAGGCGACCTTCCGCTACTATGCGCGGATGCGGATCGGCTACCGTCAGTTGCCGTTGGAGCGCTGGATCGCCACGCCGCTTTACCGCCTTCGGCTCCATGCGGGCATCGACAACGCACAATTCCGCACGCCCATCGCTGTTACGATCCAGCGTCGCGAGGGCGACCGACCCGACGAGGATCAACCCGACGCGTTGATCCAAACAGAATCAATGAAGGAGGACTTTGAGATCGCCAACGCGATGGACCTATCCGGCAAGGATGTGAAACCTAAAATGGATTTCTCCCTCGACACCATGGATCGCGAGCAGGGCTACTGGCTCGACACCGGCGTACTCGCGGTAGGATGATGGGCGTGGGGAAATAGCAAACGTGACTTCGGAAACCCTCATCGCGGCCTGCAAGTCCGTCGCGTCCCTGAGCCGCGAGGCCGAGGCGTGGCTCGACGACGCCCGTAACGTCGAGCGGATTGGCCCGGAGCGCGCCATCCTCGCGCGCTCGGTGCGCAAGCTCGGCATCAAGGCGCAACGTTTGGAAGCGGCCGCCGGCCGTTCCATGAGCGTGGCAGTGTTCGGCCCGAGCCAGGTCGGTAAGTCCTATCTCGTCAGCGTCATCGCGAGCCCGGAGGGTGGAGCGGCGCTGGAAGCACGCTTCGACGGACTCGATCCGATCGACTTCCTTCAGAACATCAATCCAGCCGGCGAGAAGGAATCGACCGGCCTGGTGACCCGCTTTACGACGCAGAAGCTTGCGAAGCCGACGCCCTCGGGCTTCCCGGTCTCGCTGCGGCTCCTGAGCGAACTCGACATCGTTAAAATTCTCGGAAACACTTATTTCAATGAGGGCGATCAGACTAAAGAGGACGTTCCCTCAGCTGAGGACTTGCAGAAAACGGTCGAGTCACTGTCGGCGGTCGCGCGGTTCAACAGCGGGCTGACGGTCGACGACATCATCGACCTGCAGGATTACTTTCAGAAGCACTTTGTCGGCAACCGGCTAATCGACATTGTCTCAAACTACTGGAAGGACGTCGAGCGCCTTGCACCGAAGCTTGATCTCGAAGGCCGAGCCAAACTATTCGAATGGCTTTGGGGACGGCACGAGAAATTCACTTGGCTCTACAAAGCACTGACGTTGGCGGTCGAGCGCCTTGGTCGCGCTTCCGAAGCCTACGCGCCGATCGGGGCCCTTCTGCCCCGTGAGAACAGCGTCATTGACGTCGCGACACTAGGCAAGCTCGGACTCCAGGACGAGGCGTCGATCGAATTGCAGAACGCGGCAGGCGGCAAGATCCCGCTGCCCCGCGCGCTGGCGACCGCGCTGATCGCTGAGCTTCGCATCGAGATGGCGCAACAGCCGCGGGCGATGTTCGCGCATACCGACCTGCTCGACTTCCCCGGCGCCCGCAGTCGGCAGAAGTTCCACCTTGCTTCCTACCTCGCGGAAAACGAGTCGGGCCTGAAGGAAACGTTCCTGCGCGGCAAGGTTGCCTACCTCTTCGACCGCTACGTGGCCGAGCAAGAGCTGACCGCAATGATGCTTTGCGTGCGCCCCTCCGCGCAGGAAGTCGTTACGCTACCGGATATGATCGACGAATGGATCGGCGACACTCATGGTCGCACTCCGCAGGCGCGCCTCGGCAGCCCGGTTGGGCTATTCTTCGTGCTGACGTGGTTCGACACCCATTTCATCGACAAGGCGGGCGACACGGCCTCGCCCTCCGGGCGGTTTAGGGCCCGCATGGAGGCCTCGCTGCTCGGCTTTTTCGGCAAGGCACACAGCTGGCCGCACGAATGGACGCCCGGGAAGCCCTTTTCGAACTCCTACTGGTTCCGTAACCCGAACTACCCGGCCCCCTCGATCATCCGCTACGACGGCCGACGCGAGGTCGAGATCCTGCCTGAGGTGAAACTGCGCATCGACGAGCTGCGGGAGGGGTTCCTCTCAATCCCCGAGGCGGAGCGCCACTTCGCCGAACCGGCCCGTGCCTTTGACGAGGGGCTAAGGCTCAACGACGGCGGCGCAGGATACATCGTCGAGAACCTGGAATTCGTCTGCCGTCCGGACCTGAAGGAAAAGCAGGTCATGTCGGCCCTGTCGGAGGTTGGCCGTGACATCGTCGCCCTGATCGAGCGGTTTCACGTTCCCCTCGACGTAGGCACTCGGCTCACCGCCCGCCGCGAGGTGGCCGGAAGGGTATTCGATACCCTCGAAGTGGCGATCAACCAGGGGACCTTTGCTACCTTCCTGCGCCTCCTAATGGTCGACACGACCGAAATGTCGGAGCTGATCTACTCCGCCCTTCGCGCGGGCTTCTCGACGCCGGACGGAGCCGCGGCCCGGTTCTCTGTTTCCGGTGTAATCCGTCCCGGAGCTGCCCGCGCCCAACGGGTCGAGGCACCGGTGCGGCAGCGGGTGGAGCATCAGCTCGCCCAGCACGCCATCGACGCCTTCATCGCCCGCCTCCGCCGCCTCGCGGAGAGCGAGATCGTCTCGCGCACCACACACGTGCCGCGAGAGGAGACCAAGGAGATCGTCGACGAGATCATCGGGCTCGTGCGCCGAACAAAGCTGCAGGAAAAGCTCGCCGAGCGCATCGCCGAGCATGTCAGTGGCTCGCATCCAGAGCCAGAGAACGCCGCCCGCATCGCGCTAGTGGCCTGCGCTGAGATCAATCGCGTCGTTGGGGACCTTGGCTACGGCAAGGCCCCGGCCGACCGGCGGCCGGACATCGACGGGGCGTCGAAAGCGTTCGAGCCTCGCTCGGTCGCCTTCGACGCGAAAGGCCTCGGCGCGCAGGCGAAACCGTTCGCGAGCCAGTACGCGAGCGCTTGGTTCGCCGGCTTCTACAAAATTGTTGAGGACAACGCGACGAGCTCCGAGGGCATCCAGGTCGACCTTGGGCAGAACGACAGGCTCAAGGCAGTCATCGACGGGCTGCGGGCGGAGGCAAAGTAGCGGCGCATGGCTCTGAGGGTGTGGGAAGACGACGATAGCATTGGCTACGCGCGGATCGACCTTGGCCGGCGGGTGCCAACTCCCGTCCGGCTGTCGTTCCAGCGCGTTGAGGAAGAGCCACGCCACCTCGGCAAGGAAGGCTGGCAGCCGGAGATTGCTTGGCTCGAACTCCACGATGTCGAGACGAACAGCGAGACGAGCATCGCCCGCGTCGGCCCGATGGTGGTGAGTCGGATCGGCGAGTTCGAGCGGATCGAGATCTTTGTGGACAGCGTCGGTGAACTCGGCATCGTCAGTTGGCCCGAAATGGCCCGCCCGGCAGTCGATCTCATTTATGGGCGAGAGTTGTGGAGCGCGCGCCCAGCGACCGCCATCATGGCCGCCGAGCCGCTCCCGCCGCCAGTTGCGCCGCTCAAGCCGGAACACACGCTGACCGCTCCGCCGGCGTGGCCGTCCGAGCCAAAAGGCGACTCGCCTCCGCCGAAGGTGCGGTCGCGTCTGCCGCTTTGGCTCGGCTTTGCTGTCTTCGCGGGAGTCTGCATGGCGGCGTCCGTGCAGCTCAGCGGCACCGCCGATCTCTGTGGGATGGCAGGCATCGCTGGCTGCCCGCGCGGCGGCACCCGCGTGGTACACTCTCCAAGCCCCGCGCAGACGCCGGTATTCTCCGAAGCTGACGCCAAGGGGCAGCTGAACGCGTTAATCAACGGCTCCGCCACGGACTCGCAGTTCGTCGAGATGGGCCGGAAGACCCTCGCTGCGGGCTACCCCGTGATCGCCCTCCGAGCCTTCGAACAAGTCGTCGATCCGAAGCAGAACGAAGAGGCCGCCTTCCAGATTGCGCGAATCTTCGATCCGCTCGTGACCGATGCGGTGTACGCATCTGTGCACAACCGCCGCCCAGAGCGCGCATCGCCCTATTACAGCTACTGTAAGCGGACCTCCTCCCGTTGCGCAGAAGCCTTGAACCGACTCTGCGGCGCTAATCCCGACCTCAAGCGCGCGAACGCAAAATTTGCCGACGAGTGCAGGAACTGATCATGACCGGTGGATCGCGAAAGACGGCGGCGGGTGCGGGCGCGATCCTCCTTGCGGTCACCTTTATGGCCACTTCGACCGCGGTGCTCGCAGCCGACGCGACGATCCGCGAGCCTGTAGCCCGCGCGACCGGAGTGCCGAACCGGGTTGGCATCCTCATCGTCGGCGACAATCCGGCGCAATTCGCCCGCGCTGCCCGGGCAAGCGAGGATGCGGCAGCGATCGGCAGGCGGCTGAACGAGCTCGGTTTTACGACCGTTACGGTCAGCTCGGCCAACCGTCCCGATCTGGACCGCCAACTCCGCGAGGCCGCCGGCAAGATCGGAACGGGCGACGACGTAGCGGTCTTCGCTCTCGGTCGGTTTGTCTCGGCGGCCGAGGAGGTGTGGATCGTGCCCGGTGATGCGCCGTCGGAGGTCGAGACACAGCCCGGCTCGCTCCCTACCGAAGCGCTGCGCTTCAGTGACACCCTTCGACGGGTTTCCCGGCAAGGGCCGCGCACTTTGTCGGTAATCGTGGACGAATGTGTCCCCATCGCCAACGAGGCTTGCGCGATCAACCCTGTCGCCAGGGCAGCAAGCGCCGCCGCCGATGTCGGCATCGTCGCCACGAGCCGCATCACCGCCCCTCAAGGCGACGGGCGCCCCTTGGCGTGGCGGCCATCGGGCGGTGACGCGATCCTGAAGGCCATGACGATCGAGGGCGCCGACTTCCTGAGCTTCTACGAGCGACTCAAGAAGGAATTCGTCGGCGGCAACCTGACCGTGACGCCGACGCTCGCTCTGTCGAACACCTTCGAATTTTGGCCGTCAAACCTGCTCGATCGGATGCAGACCCCCTGTAACGAGGTTGATCCTACATTTACAATTGAACAGGTCCGCATGACCGATACCGACGCACTCATCCAGAGCTGCCGCAAGGCGACAGAGACGTGGTCATTCGCCGAGACCTTCAAGAAGAAATTCGGGATCGCCGTCGAGCAGGCCACACTAAAGGCGATCCCAAGGGACTGCGCCAACCTTCAGATGGCCCGTGGCTTCCTCACCGCCTACCCGGCGAGCCGCTGGCGAGGGCCGATCGAATCTCAGATCTCGGAGTGCGACGCTAGAGACGAGTCGAAGCACCGCGCTGAGCGCCAACAGGCCGTTATCCGCGTGACCTCCGAGATCGAGCGGCTGGTTCAGTCCAACGCCGCGGCGAGCGAACTCCGAGCGGCCGGCCTCGCAGCCCTCAAAGCCGATGCCGGCCCGGCTGCTTTCCGCGCTTTCGATGAAATCGACTGGCGCACTGATGAGGAGGCTTCGTGGCGCATGGGCCAGTTCTACGATCCAACCGTGGGGGACAAGGTCCTACGGACCGCAGTGCCGCGGCCCGACGCAGCTCGGGCTGGTTCGTACTACAGCGCGTGGCGCGAACGCTCACCACGTCAGAGCGACGCCCTCAACAAACTTTGCCGCGAGCAGCGGGACGTTCAGGCGAGGGACACGAGATTTCGAGAGTTCTGCCAATAGGGTGAGCTCGATGCGGGACCAAGGTGCGGGCCGCCTTTTCGGCTAACAGGACGCTCAGACGTCAGTTCGCGCAGGTCACGCGGTAAAAGTCGTTCTGCGGCGGCATCATGGAACGCCAGATCTTTAATACCTCGGCCTCGTAGACACTGGCCTGCGCAGGTGGAAAACGGCCTCCGACATGGAGAAATTGGTTTCGGCTGGTGAGGCGTGTAGTGACGATGTCGATGCTCGTCACCTCCTGCACGGGCTGGTTGGGAAGTTTTATGCCGCGACTTTTGAGAGCCCAGCCATAATAGCCCAATGGCGGCGTGGTTGAGGCCTCGGAATAGGTCACAGAGACGGACCGTTTCCCGACCTTGCCGAACCGGAGATAATTCTCTGGGGTCACGCACTGCACGTTCGCCAGGACCTGCACGTAGATGACAACGGTCGCGCCAAGGTCACGCGAGTGGAAAACGGTGCTGACCTGTGTCTTCGGCGCCTCGTCGACGTCGTGTCCGTCCGGCGACACGTACAGAAGCATACTGTCGTAATCGTAGCTCCAGCCAGTCTGACTGACGAAGCGGGTGCGGCTCGGAGCCAAAGTGGGGGCTGGCCTATTGCAGGCCGCCACACGCCGTTCGAACTCGGCTTCGAAGGTCCGAAAGGGGTAGGCGCTCCGATAACGGTCGGCCGCCGCTTGGAACGTCGGGCCGCACGGCTCATCGGTCTCCGCGAAAGCCAACTGCTCCCGGGCGTGAAGATTGGCGGTCGCGAAGTGCCGCGCGTTATCAAACCTTTGCTCGTCGATGTGGCAGGCAGAGACCCGCGCGCGCGCGTCCGAGAGAGACAGCACCCCCTCGCCGAGGTTGTTGCAGGGCGTGTCGAGCGTCGAGAAGTAGCGGGCGGGCGCGAAGGCGAAAGACGTCGAGATCTCCGGCGAGCGCCTCAGCGAGAAGACACCGCGTTCGACGGAAGCCCCTAGCCGGGCGAAGAGACCCGAGAAGACGAGCCCCTCGTCGCTCATGAGGCCAGTCAAGGTCCGGGCGAAGCTGGCCTCATGGTCGGACTCTGTCTCCCCGGCTTGGGCCGAGATCAGGCTCACGCCCTCCGCGCCTGGCATCCGCGCGAGGGAGCACGACTCCCGGGGATCGTCGAGGCGTTGGCAGTTGGTGACAATGCCGACGAACTGCGACGGTCGGCTCTTTTTGAGCGTCCTGAGTATGAGTCCGAAGGACAAGGCCTCGGTCGGCAAGGCCGTTGAATCGGCAATGGCGTTTGGGGACGAATCCTCGGGTAGGATAAAGATGTCGCTCTCGTCGCGGGCATAGGTCCGCCCCACGACGAAAAGCGCGACTTCGGAGCCGGCGGGTAGATTAGAGAGGTCGCGGATCGCAGCGTCGGCATCGAAGCGCCGCGATGGGCCGATCGTAGTGAGGATAAATCCTAGCTGCCGAAGTTTCCTCACGTAGAGATCTGCAGTTGCGGTCGCACCGGATAGGGCGGGTCCCGGCGCGACGAGAACGGCGTAGCGGCGGCCATAGACGGTGCTACGAGCCATCGGCTCGTGGACAGCCTTGCCCGGAGCGAGGGCCTGCGCCTCCGAAAGGATGACGGAAGCCGCCATCAGCACGGCGCCCGCGCGGAGCGTGAACCACGCGCCGACTTTCAGTCTTGCCAGCCAACGGCCGCACAGACTAGCTGCCCCCCTGAACACCATACCGTCAGCACTCAATGCCCGCTGCCACTATCTGGCCCGCCCGACGCGGCCCGTCCGCCGCGCATTCCGGCGATAGATGCGAGTGTCTCGCCGCCGCAGCTTGCAAGGTGAACTGTAGACGCAGAAACCACAAGCAGGACCCTGGAGGTCATAAACATGATCCGGCTTGGCCGCCGTGGCGAAACTACGGAGGGTATTTCGCTATTTAGGCGAGTGTCACGACAAGATGTCAATAAATTATAGCGTTGGCGATTTCAGCTGTCACAGAAATCTCTCTGTCTGAAAGTTGGCTGAGCGATTCACGGCCGTACAGCCTTCGTAAGTTGGAGAAGAGAATGCACGATAGGGCCAGCCGCGGCGGAGAGGGCAGCCGCACCGGGTGTGTCGCGCGGCCCTTGCGAGCGTTACCGGTCCGCGCCGCGGCAGCCTTCGTCCCGGCCACCTTTAGCGGTGTGCAGGACGGATGGACGGCATGGCCGGAGTTCTGACGGTCACTAGCGTCGCGGGGCTGGAATTGGTCGACCATCGCCTCACCACGCAGTACGGGGCCATGATGGCTCAGATCCGTCAACGGCTGTCGCCTGATCACGCATTTCTCTTCGCGCGACCGGAACCTGCCCTCGAGGCCGAGCGCTTGGCGTGGTTCACAACGGTGATCGGCCTGTTCGAGGCTGAGGTGATCCATCGAGGCGGGCCGTGGCGATCCTTCGAGGCAGTGGAATACGCCACCCTAGCCCGTCTTATTCATGAGGACGGTGGATCTGGAGTGGCGAGCGTAGCGTAAAGCATTGATCTGGCTTAGGGATTGGGTGCTGACGCCAAGCCCCCAGACCAGATCGAGCCCGCCACGCCTGCCATATTCGATCCTACGGGTCTCCCGTTCGCGTTTCCATCCGTGCGGGGCAAGAAGCTCACAGCCGCCTTCGATGGCGGACGCCTGACCTCGGACGGTGGCGTCATGCTGCTCGCCCAGGCTGCCCGTCGATTGGGCGTTGCCGAGAAGCTCGCGACCGTGATCCCGGATCGACGCGATCCGAGCCGGGTCGTGAACCCGCTGCCCGAGATCCTGCTTGCCCGCATCCTGGCGATTGCCTGTGGTTACGAGGATGGCGACGACCTCGACCATCTGCGGGCCGACCCCGCCTTCAAGCTCGCCTGCGGGCGGCTGCCCGAGAGCGGTGCGGACCTGATGAGCCAGCCCACCGTCTCGCGGATGGAGAACACCCCCGTCCTGCGCGATCTGATCCGCCTCGGGCGAGTGCTGATCGACCTCTACTACCAACCGGCATTGATCATAACCGATAGGCCCACTGGCGCAGTCCTATGGACATGATGAGCCAGGGTTGGGCGACGAAGCGTTTCCAGGCGTCGCAACACCGATCGAGGATGTCGTCGTAGGAGGTGAAGATCCGGTCGCCGAGCCAGTTGTCGCGCAGGAATTGCCAGACATTCTCGACCGGATTGAGTTCCGGTGCGCAGGCCGGCAGCGTGAGCAGGGTGATGTTGTCGGGCACGACGAGGTCGTGTGCGATGTGCCATCCGGCGCCGTCGAGGATCAGCACGGCATGGGCGCCGGGATCGACGATGCGGCTGATCTCCTTCAGATGCTCGTTCATGGCGGAGGTGTCGCAACGGGGCATGACGAGACCGGCGCCCTTGCCTTTCTCGGGGCAGATCGCCCCGAAGATGTAGGCATGGGCGGTCCGCTGGTCCTTTGGGGCCGAGGGCCGGCTTCCGCGGCGTGCCCAGCGACGCGGCAGGGTGTTCTTCTGGCCGACACGGGCTTCGTCCTGCCACCAGACCTCGATGGCCGTGCCGGCTGGCAAGCCTGCGCGGATCGCGTTCACCGCGAAGGGCAGACTTTTTTAAACGCCACCAGGGCGGCCGGATCCGGCTCGTGATGGCGCGGGCGGGCCGAGAGTTTGCGAAAGCCGAGGTGCTTGACCGTGCGTCCCACCGTGCTTTCGTCCAGGCTGACGCCGAAGCTGGCGTAGATCCATCCGGCCAGATCCTTCAGCCGCCAGCGTACGACCCCGTGCCGATCCGGGTCCGGCCCGCTCTCGACGATCCGCGCCAGCGCCTGGCGCTGCGTCTCGTTCAGCTTGGGACGGTTGCCGGGTGCCTTGCCGTCGATCAGGCCGACCGGTCCTTCGGCGTTGAAGGCCAAAACCCAGTCGCGCACCGTCTGCAGGCTCACCGCCCCGATCCGGGCGGCGTCCGTGCGGCTGCCGCCATCGTAAATCTCGGCCAACGCCAGCAGACGGCGGCCCTGACCCGCATCCCGGCCGGCCCTGGCCAGCCTCCGCAGATCATCGGCCGTGAAATCCTGCCGCAACGCCACCGCAGCCGACATGGCAAACCCTCCCGGTTCGCCTCGTCGAATCAGATCCGCCCACGCAACGAAACCCCGTGAGTCACCCTCAGCGTCGATTGGTATACTGCGCCAGCTACGCCGTGCCGCCAGCCGCCGTCACCCTGGACATCGACGACACCTGCGACGTGGTGCACGGCCAGCAGCAGCTGTCGCTGTTCAACGCCCACCACGACGCGCGCTGCTTTTTGCCGATCCACGTCTACGACACCGCCACCAGCCGTCCCGTCGCGATGATCCTGCGGTCGGGTAAGACACCCTCGGGTCGCGAGGTCCGCGGCCATCTGCGCCGGCTCGTCCGGGCGATCCGCCGTCACTGGCCGACGACCGCGATCACCATTCGCGGCGACGGCCATTACGGGCGGCCCGAGGCGATGGACTGGTGCGAGGACAACGGCGTCAGCTACGTCTTCGGCCTGACCGGCACCAAAGCGCTCGCCGCCAAGGTCGAGCCGACCGCCGACCATATCCGGGTGGTGCGGGCCATCGGCGACAAGGATGGGGTGCGCGGCTTTGCCGAGACCACCCACGCCGCCAAGTCCTGGCGGCAGAAACGCCGTGTCGCCGCTCGCATAGAGGCCACCCGCCTCGGCCTCGACATCCGCTACGTGGTCACGAACATCGCGACCGGCACGCCGACATGGCTCTACGCCGAACTGTACTGCGCCCGCGGCCAGGCCGAGAACCTGATCAAGCTGCACAAGGGCCAGCTCGCTTCCGACCGCACCTCCTGCCGGCACCCGGCCGCCAACCAGATGCGACTCGTCCTGCACACCGCGGCCTACTGGCTGATGCTCACCGTGCGCGACGCCATCCCGACCACGCATCGCCTCGCCAAGGCCGAGTTCACGACGATCCGCCTCCGGCTGCTCAAGCTCGGCGCTCGGATCCGCGAGACCACTGCCCGCGTCCGGCTCGCCTTCGCCGCGGCGTGTCCAGAAGCCGACCTGCTGCGCCACCTCGCGACCGTACTTGCTCCGGCGCCGGCCTGAACCACCGGGCCGTGACGCCCCGACGAACCCAAGCCCCTCCCTCTAGCGCCGATAAAACGATCCGAATCCAGACGCGTCAGACCAGACGCGGAATCCCGCTCGCCGTCAGCCCAGAAACCACCGTCCGCAAGCGTCCAATGAATGAGACGGGCTAGAATGGGTTGATTGGTTCAATCACCGCCGGCTGCTCGAACCGATCGGCAACATGCCTCCCGCCGAGGCGGAAGCGCGCTATCATACCCAGGCAGAGGTCCAAGCCTTGGCCGCCTGACTCAAACCAAACGGCCTCCGGGAAACCCGGGGCGGTTCACTGTGCTGCGGGCCGGCATATCCGTGGGCAGGGCCCGCCACTGACAGCCCGTGCTCAGCACGTCGATCAAGGCGTCCACCACGGCCCACATCTCGATCGTGCGCTTGTTCCCGCCCCGTTTGGCCGGCGGGATCAACGGCGCAATCAGCCCCCATTCCGCGTCCGTCAGGTCGCTCGCGTAGCGCAAGGCGCTCCGGTCGTAGCGAACACGGCTCTCGGTCGTCCACATCAGCAAAGGCCTTTCTCAGCCCTCGCTTGATTCACAACCTGCTCAAACTGCACAACCTGTTGCCGAACAGACACTAAGGCCAACTCCATAGTAGGCAAATGTCGCGCTCTTGCAATGCTCGCGGAGCCGAGAGCAGGCGGCGTTTGCGACCGAGCTCTTGAAGAGCATTCCACAAGTGCATATGCGAATTTTGGAAAAGGGCTGGTTGACGCAGCAAAGGGCAACGACGAAACCGCGCTGACGCGCTTCAACGTCGCGATGAAAAGTGATCCTTATTTCTCCGAGGCGATTGTCGCGCGAGAACAGGTGTACTAGCGAAAGGGTGACCTTACGGGCGCACGGGAGGAATACGACCGCGCCATCGAGCGGCATCCCAAACGTGCCTCACGCTATCTCGCACGCGCCGGACTACTCGAAACGAAGGGTCAAGGCGAAGAGGCCAAACAGGCTTTAACGAAAGTAATCCAGGTGCAGCCCCGCCTGCCCCAGTCCCATACGCGATGGCAGTCTATCACGAACGCCGAAACGAGACGGCCGGAGCGGTCGCAAGCTACAAGCAGGCGCTCGCACTAGACCCGGACAATCAAGATGCGAAATCAGTGCTCGTGAAACTTCGTATTCCGCGAGCACCCTGACAGTTCAGTATGTTTGTGCTATCGTCATTTCAATCCTGCCGATCTCTAAAGCAATTGTAGATCTGAATAATTGGATGGTTGAAACCGCTTGACTGACGCACCATCGCCACATTAGTTGATTTTATCGCAAAGGATATGGAAGTGAAGATTTTTTTATTTACGACGGCTGTAGCGATATTCATTAATATGGATGAAAGCTCAGCAAGTGAAATAAGGTTCAAAAGAATCGAACTTTTGGAGTCCAATGGAATCTCAACAACCATTCGAGTTTTTAAAGGACGAAAAATATTCCTTTCGAGCCGAGGGGAGGACTCAGACTGCCACAGTTCTGGAATTGAAGCTGCCTTAAATGTCGCCACCTATTATACGGTCCGCTGCAAACACAGTCCCAAGGGAGACGAAGGCATGAAGGGTAGATCTTACGCGACATATGATGGGCGCACCGTCAGAATTGATACTCGGAGCGAACAAAAAAACAAAGTTTATTTTACGCATTCATGGAATATAAAAGTCACCAGCGACAGCTGCAGTGGCGGCGTTCACATCGAAAGTACGTTCGGAACATTTGATAAATCAATTGCTGAATGCAAGGTCTTCTACTAAAGAATCTTCTCTGATTTTTGGAATGGGTCCGCCCTCATTGAAGTGGCTCATCATCGAGTTTGGTGGAGGGAGCAGCTTGACGGCTGGCCGGTGGCGAAGGTCGGCCCCTAGACGCAGATCGGGGCATGACCATGCTCTGCTCTTGGGATTGCCCCTGATTTGTGGTTCTCGCAGTTTGCGTGGATTACCCAGCGAGGAGGACACGCCGTCGGAGCAGGGGGAGGCTTGCGCGTCCGTACATGGTCCGCTTGAGCATCTTCAGCCTGCTGATCTGGCCCTCCGCCTGACCGTTGCTCCACGACGTCGTCAATGCGGCGCGCACCGCCGTTCCGTCCCGCTCCAGGCCAAACGCGAACGTCTTGATGGCCGGTATGTCACTGAGAGCCTGTTTGAGGCGGTTTCATTTAGGCTGGGTTGTTGAGGGCGTTGGCGGCCATCAGGCTGGCGACGCAGGCGAGGCGACCCGTTGCGACGTCAAGGCGACCGGCGCGCTCGCGGTGTAGGCCGGCCCAATGGCTGAGCCAGCCGAAGGTCCTCTCTACGACCCAGCGCCGCTCCAAGACGACGAAGCCCTTC
>NZ_VRUT01000112.1:0-16252 GCF_008039465.1 Methylobacterium sp. WL120
CTCCCTGGCCCGCCCGTAATAGGTCAGGATGTCCGCGTTCCGATTCCCGCCTGGCAGCATCCGGAAGTGGTAAATGTGCATGTACTCGTGTAGCAGGATCGGTCGGTCGTCGTTCGGGTCTGCAACTGCGATGGTGACGCGGTCGCCGCCGCTGTAGTGGCCGCCAACGTTGGCGCCGGTCTGCACCACCACCGGGAAGCGCCGAAGAAAGGCCATGGTGCGCGCATCGAGCCCGGTGGCCTCGACGAGGTCGACCTGGTGTTCGGCCGCTCGACGCAACTGGTCGAGCTCCGCGTTCGGGACATCCGGACCGATCTCGATCAGATAGCCACGATAGGTCTCGCTCCCATCACCGGATCGGGACGTCGCGGCCGCGACCTGTCGCGGTGCGGCGTCGACCGTGCCGCCGTGGACGGCCATCGTCCCCGCCAGGGCGAGCGCGGTCACGACATGCCAGAGCGGGGATGCCAGTTGGGCTGGAGCCATGCGTCCGTCGCCTCGTTTCGTCGGGGCCCATCCGAGGGCCTCCGTTGCGATGCCGGTGACCATCGCGGCCGGACCGATCCAGGATGTGACGAGATGCGCGTGCCGTGTAACGTTTTGTGACAGCGACCGGTTTCGCGTTGCGGCCCGGTCGGGGCGGCCTATCCTCGTGACATGCCCGACAGCATCACCATCGCCATCGTCGAGGACGACGACGACATCCGCATCCAACTCACGGGCTATCTGGAGGGCGAGGGGTTCCGCGTCGTCGGCGTCGACGGAGGCGCAGGTCTCGACCGACTTCTCGCGGCCGGACCCGCCCCGGACCTGATCGTCCTCGATTGGATGCTGCCCGGCGAGGACGGCCTCTCGATCTGCCGGCGCCTGCGTGCTGCGAGCGGGCCGCCCATCGTGATGCTGACCGCCAAGGACGAGGACATCGACCGGGTGCTCGGCCTGGAGATGGGAGCCGACGACTACGTCTCGAAGCCGTTCAACCCGCGTGTCCTGCTGGCCCGCATCCGCGCGGTCCTGCGACGGTCACAGGGGACTGGCGCCCCAACGTCCGAGGACGCCGCCGAGATGCTCGGCGTCGTCGATCTCGTCATCGACCTCGCGGCACGCCGGGTGACGGTCGGCGAGGCACGGACCGAGATCCCCCTCACCAGCGCCGAGTACGACCTGCTGCACTGCTTCGTCACCCGGCCGCAGCGGGTGCTCTCGCGCGACCAACTCCTGGACTGGACGCGCGGCCGGACGGCTGACGCCTTCGACCGCACCATCGATGTGCAGGTGAGCCGCCTGCGGCACAAGCTCGATGCCTCGGGCAGCGCCGCGGCGGCGCTGCTCAAGACGGTGCGCAACGCCGGCTACATCCTGGCGGCGCCGGTGGGACGGGCATCGTGATGGCGCAGATCAGCCTGCTTGGCCGGATCATGCTGATCCTGCTCGGCGCGCTCTCGCTGCTCGTCCTCGCCACCTTCGCGGTGGACAAATGGCAGCGGCACGAGAAGGCCTCGCCCTACGCCACGCGCTTCCCCCGCCTCGATCAGGCCGCCGGCATCATGACCCTGCTGCGGGACGCGGACCCCGCGCAACGCCCGGCGATCCTAAATGCAGTGAACGGGGAAGCCCTGAGGGCCGAGATCACGGACGCACCTCCGTCCGAGACCGGACTAATCCGCGAGCCGCGCCTCGAAGCGCGCCTGCGGCGGTTGACAGGGGACGCGAATGGCCAGGTTCGGGCCTTCACCGATGTCGACATGCTGCGCAGGGGCGTCGATCCGGCGGAAGTCGCCAACGCCGACAATCGGAAAGTGATGGGCCGTCTGGCGACCGCCACTTACGCCCTGCCCGACGGCCGGACGGTCGTCGTCTCCGCCATCGAGCGTCACCACTCGCTGATGCCGTGGCTGCTCGGCCAGCCCCTGAGCCTGTGGGTCGCGGTGCTCGGGCTCGTCGTGGCCGGCCTCGTCCTCGTCGGCGCACGTCACGAACTCGCGCCGTTGCGGCGGCTGACAGAGGCGGTCTCCCGCTTCGACGGTCGTGCCCCCGAGCCGGCCCTCGTTCCGCAAGGCGCCCCCGAGATCCGCTGTCTGTCCCAGGCCGTCCAGGCCATGCAGGAGCGCATCGTCGGCCTCATGGGCGAGCGCTCATTGCTGATCGGCGCGATCTCGCACGACCTGAAAACGTACCTGACCCGCCTGCGGCTACGCGCCGAGGGCGTGGCCGAACCGGAGCGCCGGGAGCGACTGGTCGAGGACCTCGACGCGATGACCGCCCTGCTCGACACCTCGCTCGGCTTCGCCCGCGGCACCGCCGTCGAGGTCGGCCGCGCACCCGTCGATCTCGGCGACCTCGTGGCCATCGAGGTCGCCGAGCACGCCGCGCAGGGCGTGAACATCGGCTTGACCGGCGAGGACATACCGGACGCCGTCGTCGCCGGCGACGTGGTTGCCCTGCGCAGGGTGCTCGCCAATCTCATCGGCAACGCCGTCAAATTCGGGCGCTCCTCGGTGGCGGTCGCGGTACGGCGCACGGGTCCGGATTGCGAGGTGGCGGTCGAGGACGACGGCCCCGGCATTCCCGAATCGGAGCGTTCCGCGGTGTTCAGCCCGTACTACCGGATCGAGCGCTCCCGGAACCGCGGGACCGGCGGGACGGGGCTGGGGCTGGCCATCGCCCGGCAGATCGCCGAGGCGCATGGCGGTACCGTCGTGGCCGAGGCGACCGCGCTCGGCGGCGCCCGGCTCGTCCTGACGCTGCCCGCCATCGCCTGACCACCCAGGCCGTCGTTACAAATCGTTACGCCGACGCATCCGCCCGTCACATCCGGGAAGAAGCCCGGGACGATCCTGCCCTCATCGGTCGCGGCGCCGAGCCCCGACGAGAGCAGAGGATGCAACGATGCTGAAGTATCTCGCCCCGGTCGCCTTACTGGCCGCCATCACGGTCCCGGTCACCGCCGCGCCCCTGATCCAGGATGCCGTCTCCAACGGGTCGGATGGTGCCGAGATCATCCAAGTCTACGGCGGCTGCGGACCCTACGCCCATCGCGGCCCCTACGGCGGCTGCCGAACCGGTGGTCAGGCCGGTGGCTACGTTCGTGGCGCCTCCTGCCCGGCTGGCTTCCACATCGGGCCCTACGGGCGCCGCTGCTGGCCGAACTGAGCCGTCCAAACCCTTTCCCTTTCCCCACATCCGGTCGCGTGCCGGATACTTCAGGAGCGAGACATGTTCCGCAGGATCGTCGTACCCCTTGCCCTCGCCGCGGGGCTTGTCACGGCCGGCTCGGCGGCCGAGGCCCGTGACGGCTGCGGTCCCGGCTTCCACCGTGGCTTCTACGGCTGGTGCCGTCCGAACCTCGGCTTCCGTCCGCTCGCCTACGGCCCCGTGTACCGTCGCTTCGGCCATCACGGGTGGGGCGGCCGCCGATGGCACTACAGCTACCACTACAGCTGGCATCGTCGCTTCGGTTGGCACGGCGGCGGCCATCGCTGGGGCGGGTTCCGTCATGCGGGTTCGCACCATCGCTGGTGATGCGTCTGCATAGGTCGGTCAGTGAGATATCTCTGCCGACCTGGCCGTCTCGCCGATGAAGGCCAGGAACGCCTGGACCTTGGCGGAGGTGTGCCGCCGGGTCGGGACGTAGGCGTGGAGCGGGAAGCGTTCCCCCGTCCACGCCTCCAGGAGCGGCACCAGGCGACCGTCTTCGATGTAGTCCTTGGCGTACAGCTCCAACGGCTGCGCGATGCCGAGGCCGGACAAGCAGGCCCCGAGCAGCGTCCCGGTATCGTTCACCGTCAACCGACCGCTGCCCCGGACTGCCACGCGCTCCGTGCCGCGGTGGAATTCCCAATCGAAGGGATGTCCGGTGGCGGGGTTCCTGAACTGGATGACGGTATGATCCCCGCCGTCCAGGTCCGAGGGGTGATCGGGTCGGCCATGACGGGCGATATAGTCGGGCGTCGCGCAAGTAAGCACCCGCGTCCGCAAAAGCAGCCGAGCGATCAGCGCAGACGGCTCGGGCTCGCCGAACCGGACGGCGACATCGAAGCCTTCCGCGACGAGGTCGCCCATGCGGTCCCGGACCACCACCTCGACGGAGAGGTCCGGAAATCGCTGCAGGAAATCGCCGAGCCTTCGGGCCAGCACGAAGTGCCCAAAGGCGGCATCGGTGTTGATCCGCAGTTGCCCGCGCACGGCTCGCGCCGATCCCGCGGCCCGGGTGGCGGCATCCTCCAGGCCGTCGAGCAGTGGGCGGACCTCCTCGTAGAAACGGCGGCCCTCGTCGGTCAGGGTCACGGCCCTGGCGGTGCGGTGGAACAGGCGGATGCCGAGACGCCCCTCCAGTCGGGATACCGCCCGGCTAACGCCCGATTGCGACAGGCCGAGCGCCTCGCCGGCCCGGGAAAAGGCCCCGGCCTCGACGATGGCGGCGAGGACGCCGATCCCGCTGAGCACCCGTGCATCGTAGGCCATGATGACGTTTTAGCATCCTCAAGCTGAGGAGAATGCGTTCGCCTCAACACAGCTCGGATGTCAATCCTTTGGCATCGGCGAAGTGTGGAGTGACAGTCATGTACGCGATCACGGGTATCACGGGTCAGGTTGGCGGGGCGGCTGCGAGCAGGCTTCTCGAAGTCGGTGCGCGGGTCCGCGCAATCGTCCGTGATGTTGCGAAGGGTGACCCGTGGGCGGAGCGCGGCTGCGAGGTCGCATTGGCCGAGATGACCGATGCGGACGCCCTGGCGAGCGCGTTCGCTGACGTCGATGCAGTGTTCGTCGTGATCCCGCCGATATTCGACCCGGAGCCGGGTTTTCCCGAGGTTCGAGGTGTCATCGCTGCCCTGAGCCAAGCCCTAACGCAGGCGCGGCCTCGCCGGGTGGTGTGCCTGTCCACCATCGGCGCCCAGGCTGCAGAGCCGAACCTCCTCAGCCAGCTCGGGCTGGTGGAGCGGTCGCTCGCCATGCTCCCGCTGCCGGTCGCGTTTCTCCGCGCGGCCTGGTTCATGGAGAACGCCGCGGGCGACGTCGCTTCCGCGCGCACGGGTCTGATCCCGAGCTACCTACAGCCGCTCGACAAGCCCTTGCCGATGGTCGCGGTGGCCGACATCGGTCGCGTCGCCGCCGAGATGCTTCGAGAGCGGTGGGTCGGTCGCCGCGTGGTCGAACTGGAAGGTCCGGTTCGCGTCCGTCCAAACGAGGTCGCGGCAGCCTTCGCCGCAGCGCTTGGGCATCCCGTGCGCATGGAGGCGGTCCCGCGCGCAGCATGGGAGGCCACGTTCCGGTCGGCGGGTGCCCGCAATCCCGGGCCCAGGGCGCGCATGATCGACGGCTTCAACGCCGGCTGGATCGAGTTCGAGGCCGGCCAAGCCGGTTCGACGAAGGGAGCCACCGGCATCGACGCCGTCGTCCGCCAACTCGTGGCCCGAGCCTGAACGCCAACGTCGGAAACACCCGCAAGTCGGAGGCACCATGGCACGCATCTTCATAACCGGGTCGTCGACCGGGCTGGGCCTCATGGCCGGCCAGCTGATGATCGAGCAGGGGCACGAGGTCGTGCTGCATGGGCGAGACGCGCGCCGGTCGGACACCGCCTTGAGGGAGGCATCGGGCGCCGTCGGAGTCGTGACGGGTGACCTGTCCTTGATGCGCGGGATCAGGGAGGTGGCCGAGCAGGTCAATCGCCTGGGCCGCTTCGATGCCGTGATCCACAATGCCGGTGTCGGCTACCGCGAACCCCGACGGATAGACACCGAGGACGGGCTGCCACACGTGTTCGCGGTCAATACGATGGCGCCCTACCTCCTGACCGTTCTGATTGAGCGTCCCGAGCGACTGGTCTACCTGAGTTCCGGCCTTCATCACGGCGCCGGGGCCGACCTCGACGACCTGCTCTGGAGGAGGCGTCGCTGGCAGGGGTTGGCGGCCTATGCCGAGAGCAAGCTCCACGACGTGTTGTTGGCCTTCGCAGTTGCCCGCCTATGGCCGGACGTGCTGTCGAACGCGCTGGAGCCAGGTTGGGTGGCGACACGAATGGGCGGCGCAGGCGCTTCCGACGACCTTGCCCAAGGACACCTCACGCAGGCGTGGCTCGCCACGGGCGACGACGCTCTCGCGCGCTCGACAGGCCGGTACTTTTATCATCGAGCTACACGAGAGCCCGATCCGGTGACCGCGATCGAAGCGACCCAGGACGCTCTCCTGATCGCGTGCGAGCGCGTTTCCGGCGTCACCTTCCCGCGTTGAGCACTGCGCCGAGCCAACCGGCTCGGCTCATAGAGGGATGCTCAGTGGCGGAACCTTGCTCGGTTCTTTGGCGCAGAGGCGCCTCAAAGCGTAGCCGCGATGTTTGCGCCCCGGCTATCGCGTGCGTTCCGGATCGCGGGCGAACGCGGATACGGCGTCCGCTTCCGGTATTTCTCGCCCCGAAGCAGACTTGCGGAAATCCACCCTTCGCGGACGATCAACGATTAGTACCGACCGTCAAGTTCAACTGCCAGCAGCGGCATGCGATCAATGAGGCGCCTGGGGTCGCTCTGTCCTTAGCACGAGTACGCGCCTGATGCGGCCGCCCGCATCGAACTCGATCTCGTCTTCCTCCGAAACCCCAAGCAGCTTCGACCCCAACGGGGAGTTCACCGGAAGGCGGCCATTCGCTTCGTCGTGGTGCCCATGAGCCAGCGTGAAGGTCACGGTCTTGTTGTCGTCGAGATAGCGTAACACGATGCGATCTCCCGCCTTGACCCCTCCGGCCGAATGATCGCCCTTCAGCTTTCCAGACCCCACCTGCAGATCATGATCCGCGGAGGGTTCGATGGCGCTGTCGTTAGGCGAGGCGTCATGCAGTCTGCCTACGGTATCCCCTGACCGGGCTGCCGTTAGGTGCAAGGTGTAGCCGGACTGGAGTTCGGCGGCGCCGCCGGGTTCGATACCGGCTCGTTCGAGCGTCTCGAACAGATCAAGCATGCAGCCGTCCGGATCGAGGATGAAGCTCGACGACCAGCATCTCCAGAACCGCCATCCGACACGTTCCAGGATGCGCTGACGACGCATGTCGTCCGCCCAACGCTCCGGCCCGTGGTACCTGTCACCGTCGCATTCGACAGCGAGGCGGCGTCCGTTCGCGCCCTCTACGACGAGATCTATCCGGTAGCCCAGCGCGCCGACCTGCGGGAGAACCCGGTAGCCGCGCCCGACGAGACGTCGGAGGACATCCCGCTCAAAATCGGAATCGCAGAGTGCCTCCAAATCGCCGGTACGGGCCTCGACACCTGCCATCGGGTCGCGGAAGTGCCGTATCACCCGTGCCTTGAGGTCGTCCGGCTTGAGCTCGTCCTCCTGTACGGATCGCACGAGCACCAACCGATCCCGGGCCCGGGACATCGCCACGTTGAAGCGCTGCGCGAACTGGGTGGCGGTCTGGGCTTGCTTACTGTCAGGATCGGCGATCATCGACAGGAAGACCACGTCGCGCTCGTTTCCCTGGAAGGTGGCGCTGTCGCCGCAGGCGATGCGATGGCGTCTCACGAGATCCTCGCCGAGTTCTTCCAGCAGCATCTTGTTTACGAGGGCGGCCTGCTTCGATCCGATGAGGGATACGACGCCGATCGTTCGCCAACGGTCCTGCGCCTCGATGCGAGCAAGGCTCGGGTCGTCGACGAGCTTGCGGATCTCCGCGACGATCACCTCGGCCTCGCGGGGGTTCTGCTTGTCGCCCTTACGGCGACCGTCCGGGACGTAGATGTCGATGAGCGGAGGATCGAGCCGCTCGTGCGCGGTCGGCACGCGTAGGGGCACCAGGGGTTCAGGATAGAACTCCATGGAGAACCGGATGATCGGCTCGACGCAGCGGAAATGCTCCCTCAGCATGACGAGCTTGTCCGGGAACATCACCTTCGCCAGGTCGTAGAGCGATGCCCCCGGCAGAAGCAGGGTCCTGAAGGGCTGGCCCTTGAGGAACCCGTGTTCCAGCCGGTCTATCTTGGCGTTCTCGATGAAGGCGGCGGACGGGCTCACCTGCTTGTCGTCGCCGACCACGAGGATCTTCCTGCCACGTAGCAGCGCGGGGAGTTCGCGTATGTCCGACTGTGAGGCCTCGTCCATGATCACCAGGTCGAACGAGCCGACCTCGCCGGGCAACTGCTCGGCGACACGCCACGCCGGCATGATCCAGCACGGTATCGCGGCGTAGCACTGCGCCATGGCCAGGCGAGCGTCGCGTCGATGGCGGCCGGCACCCTTGCCGGTGCCCTTGCCGGTCTTGCGCAGGGCGGTGGCGAACATCATCAGGGCCGCGCGCACCGTACCGGTCATCGAGCGACCAAGCTCGTAGAAGGTCCGCTCGCGGACGAGCCGTTCGAAGGTTTTTCGCACCTCGGCATCGAGCCGGACGCGCTCGTCGGCGAGCGTCCTCAGCCTGTCCCGGTCATCGATCCGTCTCAGGTAGGCGGCCGTCACCGCCCATTCCCAGGCCTCGCGCCAATCCCCCGGCAGCAGCGGGTCTGTCGTGTCCTGGGCCGGTTCCCTGCGAAGGCGTGAGGCCCAGACCGGCGCACCGCCTAGGCGGATGACCTCGGTGATCGATCGGACCACCTCGAAGTAGCCCCGGCCCTGACCCAGGTCGTCGATCTGGCGACGCAGGGCAGACCAGAGGGACGAGATCTGCTCTGCCCCCACCCCTTGGCGTCCGACGGCCTCAGATAGGACGTCGCGGGCGAGCTGGCCGATCTTCCCGGCTGTCTCGGGGAAAAGGTTCTGAAGCCGATCGATCTCGTTCCGCGATGCGGAGAGTTGCGCCGCAGCCGCGGCATTCCGGAAAGCCTTTTCGACGAGGTCGAGCCGTCGGCGATCCAGCCAGAGGTCGCGAACGGACCCGCCGCCCGGGACGAGATCCGCGAACGCCTCGCCGAGGACGCGCGTCGCGCGTTCGGCCCCTACGAGGATGGCATCGAGCGTTCCGACAAGCTGGCCGAGTTCGCGGGCCGTGGCGAACGGGGAAGCGCCGATCTCGTCCGCCAGCGCCCGCCAGCGGATCGCGAGGGATGCGACGGCATCCCGCCATGCCAGATGGTCTCGGACGTGCGCCCAATCCCCGGGCCCGACTGGAGGGCGCCCCTGAACCCGGATGGCGTCGACGATCGGACGCAGCGACTTTTCGCGGAATGCGAAGAACCCGAACACCGGTTCTTCCGCGGCCAGCCGGCGAACGATGCCGGCGATTTCCTGCGAGGAGGGCTCTAAGGCCTCGGGGAGCTCGACGGGAAGGCCGAGGTACCGCTCCCGTTCCAGGGCGATGGGACGGGCGTCCTCGGCGAAGCGTCTTACGAGGTCGACGATGCGGTTCTCGTCGGCCGCGAAGAGGATGTCCTCTGCCAGCGCCCGCAGCCACGGTGCATCGTCCACTAGGTCCTTGGCGCGGCGTAGGGACCCCAGTTCCGACGCCGCCTCAAGCGCCTGGGCGACGTTCTTCGGGGACATGATCCGCACCCGGATCGAGGGATCGCTCGCCGCCTCCTCGGCCAGGTGTATGGATCGGACCAGGTCATCGTGCAGCCGCGCTATGACATCGCCGTCCGGCAGATCGTGAATTGACGGCAGGGCACAGTCGATGTGTTCGAGACGGGCTCCAAGGGCTAGGCGCGCCGTGCGGAGGCCGGCCACGTCCTCGTCCCGCGGCATCGCATCGAGTGAAGCATCACCTGGACGATCCTCGAACCAATCGTGCCTCACGGCCGAGAGCGTGACCCGCCGCGCAAGTTCGGCGGGTCGCTCGTCACCGAATGCCGGGGAGAGCTGGCGGAGCGCAAACCGCTCGATCTCCGCGTCGACCTCGTTCAGCCGGCCCCGAAGTCCCACAACCGACGCTTCGAGGTCCCGGATCAACCGCGACTGCTCTGATGGCTTGATGCTCTCGACCACCGACTGAAGGAGGCGGACCGCCGCTTCCAGCTGTCTGAAGCCCTCGCGCTCGGTAGCGGTGATGCTGATGGCAAGGTCGCGCACGCCGTCGGGAAGTTGGTCACGCAACACGGCAAGGGCCGGCTCGCCATGCGAGACGACGAGGACGCGCCGACCGGTCGCCATGTAGTGGCAGATGATGTTCGAGATGGTGTGGGTCTTACCGGTCCCGGGCGGGCCCTGCACTACGATCCCGTCCGTGGCTTCGAGCCGCCGCACGATCTCCATCTGCTCGTCGTTGAACGGCTTGGGGAAGAACAAGTCGCCGACCTCGGCTGCGCCGACCGACTCGGGCGCTTGATCGACCGTCCCGCCCACCCGGTCGCTCAGGGGGCGCCAGAGGTCGTCCGACGGCTTGTCGGCAGGACCCATCACCAGCGTCCGTGCTGGCCCCGGGAGATCGTGCTCCTCCGCGGCACGTTTCACGGAGCGCTTCAGGTTCTCAATGTCCGCCAGCAGGAAGCTGTCCGACCTATTGCGTGCGAAGACCACCCAGCGGTCGGACACCGTGAGGTTCTCACCTGCACCGGGTACGGGTTCGTGGGGCGCTAGGGTCAGTCGGTCAGGTAGGTACCCGCCCTCGACGTCGAGCCGGGCTTGGCAGGATCGAAGAATCGGCTCGAAATCGTCGCGACGGTAGGGCGAGATGCCTTCGTCCGGATCGAGAACGGCGATGGCGCGTCGGGCTGCATCGTGGGCCAGCATCACACCCTCGACGCCCATGTCCTCATAGGCCCGGAGGTTCACGGCGGCCGCGGCGGCGCGCGGTCGAATGCGGATTTCGGCCCCTCCGGCATCGTCGACCTCGATCTCGATCAGACGCTCCACAAGGGGCAGATCGATCTCACGATCATCCTTTTTCCATCGCGCCAAGCCCATGCCCCAGACGAGCTCGAACGGCCGGTCCCCGCCGCCGAGCTCGGACAATTGCGCCACCTCGAAAAGGCGCTGATACAACGCCAGTGAATGACGTACCGGCCCCTCCGCCAGGGACCAGGGCAGCCACCTCTCCGTGATCCAGGCCTCCGCCGCTGCCTGAACGTCGGCCCTGTCCTCGATCCGCAGCCGGACATCCCAGAGATGGACATCCTTCTCGGGCTGAATCGGCGCCTCGGAGCAATCCTCGACCCGAGCCAACCCTGCCGAGACAAGGGCGTTCTTCTCGGCCATCGGTATGGTTTGGATCAGGAACGGGAGCAGCCGGGGCCGGCGTTCCGGATCAGGAGCGAGTTCCAGCCATTCCGCAGCCTCCTCGGGCGGAGCCGGCGCCGCACTTCGCCACAACCGCTGGACCGAAAGCCAGATCGGTCCCTCCTCGTCGACGAGGTCATGCCTGACACCGGGGAGGGCATGGAGTTCGTGTTGGTGCAGGATGAACGCTTGCCCGGTCGGGAGCCGATGCTCGCTCAGCCGCATGGCCGCCCTTTCGTCGAGCCTGACGACTTGTTCGACGTAGCCCAGCAGGTCGTGGAGCCTTCCGCTGGCGGGATCTGCCATTTCTCGATTGATCATTGCCGGGATGCGCTACCCTGGCCGCGCACCCTGGCGAAGCTTCCGCGTGGGACAGTCCGACATGGATCGAGGCGACGTCAAGCACGTGCTTCGCAACCTAAGGAGACGCCTGTCCCAAACTCATGGAGACCTGAAGCGAGCGGTTGAGCAGCATACGCGGCCACGGTCGAAACTGGAGTCAGATGCCATTCGGCTATCGACCCAACCTGGCCGCCGGGATCGTAATGAGGGCTTCCCATAAGCGGTCATTCGCCGACCCTCCGGCAACGTTGGGTCGGGATAGAAGGCAGCCATACGCTTCGCGGATGAACCCCATGCGGCTTAGTCGCGATCCACCGCGTTGGGGTGTCCCGAGCCTGGCTTGGTGACGCGCCTTCCTCGCGACGGAAAAGGCTGCACGGAGCGGTGGGGTTTGATGCGCACATTTGGGCTGGCTCTTTTGGTTCTTTCCTTATTGATCGGAGGCGGCCGCCTCTTCACCGGGGTGATCTATTCGTCGGACGAACCGGTCGCCTTCCTCGTGCTTAAGCGTGTACCTGCCACGTGGATCGAACGGCCGGAGGCCGACGACCGACCCCTCTCCGAACAAATCATCATCGATAAGGAGGAACCCAGCCTCGCCTACGGCTGGCTGTATTTGCCACTGATGCGAATGGCACTGCCCTTCGCGGCTTGCTTGGCGGGTGCGGCCGTGCTCCTGCTGGCGATCTTTAGTCGAGAAGGGAAGCGCTGTTAAGCCGAGTGTACAAGTCCGCACGGATCGTGAACGGACACTACGGAGGTGTTTGCTTCTGCTAACTCGCGCCCGGAAGCGGAGCATAGCAAATCCACCAGCGCGCACGGACGGTTAAGGCCTAAAAACGGCGCTACATTTCCTTCGATGGCTGGCATCGGCAGACTAACTCAAGCGTCGATGAAGATGAGCCTACATTCAGCCTTTGAACTCGGGCGCCATCAGGGTTAGGAGGGATTGCCGGCATAATCCTATGACCTGCGGCTCACTTGGGCTGCCGGTCGGCAAGGTTAGCAACGAGAACGGCCACGGCGAACGGGAGGGCTGGCAACCGGACCGTCAAGCTGAAGACGAGGAGAACGCGTTCCACGGTTGGGATCCCGATCACCGCTCCTCGAAGGGGCGAACTGCAACGGAGCCGCCCGGTGGGATTGGCCCGAGATGCCGGGCGATGCCGGCATAGGCCGGATCCGATGGAGCGTAGCGGATTTGACCGTCTCCCACAGCGCCTACATGCGATTCCGCACGCAGGGTCAGAACGAGGGTGCCGTCCGGGTCCTGTGTCGCCGCCCCGATGGGACCGGTACTTGTCGGCCCGGCAGATCGGGCACGCAGATCCGTCCGGACATCGGACTGGCCGGATAAGGTCGAGGGAGCACACGGCGGCAGAACGACCAAGCCGACCAGCGTGATCTTGAGCAGCGTGCGTGTCATGCCGAAGCGCCTCCCGCACGTGCGCGCCCGACGATGCCGTACAACGATCCATCAGGGCTGGTTGAGATACCGGTCGGACGCCTGCCCGCCCTCGGCCAGCGGCATCGCGATGCGTCCGCGCCGATCGATGAGCCCCCACAGACCACCGACCATGGAGGACGGTACGCGGCCGTCCGAACTGCAGCCTTGGCACACCAGGGCCTCGCCACGGGCGTTGAACGGGAAGGACCAATCGTATGCGGTGGTGAGGACACGACGCAGGCGTCGATCATAAAAGGCGACCTTGCCCGCGTGCCAGGCTCGCACGAGCCCCGATGCGAAGGGGTCCGGCCCGTTGACGTAAATGAAGACCGGCAGCGCCAGCCCGTCGAGACGCGCCCAAAGCCAGCCGACCCCGTCGACGACGATCTCGGTCAGCCCACCGTGGAAGCGCATGCGCGCGAGGTAGGCGGGGTCGATGCGGACCATCACGCCATCGCGGCGGGCACAGTGCGCGTAACGGTCGAGGTCGGCGTGGACGTTGCGGCAGGCGAGGGGAAAATTGGCCGCCTCGGCATCCCGCGCCGGGAGGGCATGAGACGCGAGCACGGCCGTCGCGATCAGGGCGGAGCGGGCGGCGGACGCCGCGCCGCTCGTCGGATGCCTCCGACGCCCGACGGGACCGGCTGCGCCCGTCGCGTCGTCAAAGGGCATGCCGGCCGCAATCGGCATCGCTTCGGTTGCGGGCATGTCGCCCATCGGCCATATCTTCACGGGCTTTCACGCAAGGATCTCGAATGCAATCGAGGCTGGACCAGTCGTCCGTCGAGGAGCTCGATCTGGCACTTCGCTTGTACCGGCGCCTGTTGTTTCGCCTCCCCACGATCCTCGTCCTGGGCTTTGCCGGTATCATCGGCGTGTCGCATCTCAGCACCTTCCTATCGCCGCCCTACGGCGTCTATTTCCTCGGGCAGGGGCTGGTGACCTGGTGGCTGTTCGGGCTCCTGGCCCTGCTGTTCGCAGAGCTCTGGTGGGAGGGCCGCCAGATCGGAAAGGCCCTGAACCATCCCGGCCTGCAGGACTCACCCATCGCCGGCCTGATGGGCGGCCTGGGCGTGATCGGGGAACGCGCTGCAGAGATGGGTATGGAACCCGGTTTCCTTCACGGCCCGCTCCGGCCTATCCGTCGACGGTGAAGCGTGCGCAGAGGGGATAAGCCCGCGTCGGTCGTCAGTTCAGGCGGTGACAGGTCGAGGTGGTCTCAGGTGTTCCGCGCATCCCGCCCGCCGGCCGGATCTCGCAGATCACGTACTTGCCGCCGCGCTCCAGGGTGAAGCTGGGACCCATTGCGGATACGATGCGGTGGCCGCCGTTGAGAAGCACGCTCATCGGCTCCTCGACCGGTACCCAGACCGTCGTGGGGCGCGGCGGGGCGGCGGGCGCCTGGGCGATGGCGGGGGCGCTCGCGAAGATCAGCAGCAGGACGGTGTGCGGAAGGGGTCGGCGCATGCGAAGTCCTATCTTTTGGTCTTGCGATGGCTACCGGATCGAAGCGCACTTCAGGCCCGTGCCGTTCAGGGCATGACCACGGCGAGGTCTCCCGCCGGCAGCCAGCCGATGACCGGAGCCTTCTCACCCCGGTAGCGTACCCGCAACCAGCCGTCCCGCCGTTCCAGCACCGCGACCGGATCGGATCGGACGAGGTAGGGCGCACGCGCCGGGGCCGGCCCGGGTTCGTGCCGGAAGGCCGTGCGCTTGGCCGTCACCAGGCCGACGCCGACCCATGCCGTCGAGGCATCGCCCGCGTTCCGGGAAAGCGCGTAGGGGGTGCCCGCCATGCTGCCCGTGGTCATCAGGCAGCCGCCGTGGTTCTCCGAGAGGGTCAGTGCGGCCCCGCCCAGGGTGAAATCGACGCGCCCAGCGATGCGTTCCGGCTCGCCCGGATACCACGTCTCGACCGTCGCTCCGTCGCCCGCGAGGGTCCCGCGCAGCAGGAAGATGCAACTGAACTGCGGGCCGCCGGGATCACCCGTCCCCCGCTGCTCGGCGAAGACGCCCGCCACCGCGCTGCCGGAGACCGCCAGGGTCAGGCCCTCGTAGGTACCGGATCGCGCGGCCGGCTCGGCCGCCGCCACTCCGCACGCGGTGAGCAGGACGGCGAGGCCCACGGCGGGCGAAACCGTTCGCGAGGTCGCGAACCGGGCCTCACCCCGCGCCATCAGAGGTTCTTCTCCAGGACCTTCACCACGGCCTCGACCCGGTCCTTGAACTCCGCGACATTGGAGAAAGGGCGCCAGTTCACGTCGAGGGTGCCGCCGTCGAACTTCAGGCCGTTGGGGTAATTCGAGGCGGGGGCGGTCTTCTCGTCGAAACGGACGCGGATCGCCTTGAGTTTCTTGGCCAAAGCCTCGCGTCCCATCGAGTCCTTGCCGATCTCCTTAAGCCCGGCGGCGAGCGGCTCAAAGATGGTTTTCTCGAAGTAGCCCTCGTCGGAATAATACTTGGCGTCGCCCGGAATCGTGAGCTGATCCCACGCGACCTCCACCGGAACGGGAAAGCCAGCCGCCTCTTGGATCGCCTTCTCCTGGGCGGGGTAGCGGTCCTGGCGGTAGGCTGCGATGGCCCGGCGCTCCGCGAGGCCGACCGTCGGCTCGGCCCTGGCCAACGGGGCGGACAGAACCACCATGAGGGTAGCGGCAAGGGCGTGACGGCGTGAGATCATTCAGCGGTTCCTCGGTCTGGTTGCGATGTTGGAGTGCTGGCCCAGTGCGACGGTTCGATGACGGCGACAGGTTCCCCTCAAGAGGCGAAACAATTCCGTCTCACGCCGACCCTCTGCTATTCCAGCCCATGTATTCGATGAAAGGCAGGGTGGGATGATCCTCAGGACGGCCTCGGCCATGCTCTTGGCCGCTCCGCTCCTCGGACTGC
Organism: Methylobacterium sp. WL120; assembly: GCF_008039465.1. NCBI lineage: Bacteria > Pseudomonadati > Pseudomonadota > Alphaproteobacteria > Hyphomicrobiales > Methylobacteriaceae > Methylobacterium > Methylobacterium sp. WL120. The sequence goes on from NZ_VRUT01000112.1 coordinate 15,815, forward strand.
AGCCCGTCCGGGCCGGGCCCGATCTGCCCGCGGACGCGAAAGCCTACGTGACGCGCCGGATGGGTTGCAACCATTGGGGTGGGGAGGATGCCTACGACGCGGCGCGCGGCCGGGAGATTGGCGAGGCCCTGAGAAGCCTACGCTGCGACACGGTCGAAGCGGATGGGCGGCGCCTGCGGCGGCGCTACAGGCGGCAACCGGATGTGCTGAAAACCCTCGACCAGACTCATGAGGGGGATGGTTGAGAGCGACGACCTGGTCCCCCGAGCGGGGAGGCGGCGCGTTGCATTCGACGGTCAGGCAGAAGCATTGATTGATGGTGTGGATGGCTCCTGCTCCCGGCGTTGCGTTGGGGCATAGTCGGGATGTTGTCGCCTCAAGCTGAGGAGCCACCCATGTCCGAACTTGTTACGGTCGGTATCGACCTCGCGAAAAGCG
>NZ_VRUT01000113.1:0-16231 GCF_008039465.1 Methylobacterium sp. WL120
AACAAGGCCGCGGTGATCCAGGCCGGCACGAGCGGCCGGGTCGAGCTGCAGCAGACCGGCACCAACAACGGCGGCGCCTCGGGCACGAGCAAGGGCCTCGTGAACGGCTCGGTCACGGGCAGCAACGTCGTCACCCAGGACGCGAAGGCGGTGAACGGCGTCATCGACCTGCGCCAGACCGGCATCGGCAACGAGTTCAATCTGCAGCAATCCGGCACCGGCAACACTCAGACGCTGAATCAGTCGCTGTTCGGCAACCAGCTCACCACGAGCCAGGACACAGCCAGCGCCGCCAGCTCCATCACGGTGACCCAGACCGGCACTAACGCGGCGACCCCGAACCGCGTCACCGCCGTGCAGGCGAACACCAACGATGCTGCCATCACGGCGACGCAGTCCGGCACGGGCGGCACCGCCACCCTCGGCCAGACCCTCGCGGACGGGAAGAGCAGCCTCACCGCGAGCCAGACTGGCACCGGCAACACCGTGACCGGCCGGCAGACCGACGTCCACGCCGCCTCCGGCCTCACCGTGAACCAGGGCGGCGACCGCAACCGCGCCACGGGCACGCAGTCCACCGCGACCGGCAGCACCCTCAGCGTCACCCAGACCGGCAACGACAACACCGCGACGGCGACGCAAAACATCGCGACGAGCAGCATTCTCGGTCAGACCCAGCTCGGCAACAACAACACGGCGTCGGGCAGTCAGACCAACACGAGCGGCAGCACCATCACCGGCCTCCAGTTCGGAAACCTCAACCAGATCACCCAGACGCAGTCCGATACGACCGGCGGGACGATCAACGGCAGCCAGACCGGAAACAGCAACACCCTCACGCAGAGCCAGAGCAGCGCAAACGGCAGTTCCTCGATCTTCAGCCAGCTCGGCGACAAGAACAGCGGTTCGAGCTACCAGACCTACGCGACCGCTTCGACCGTTACGGCGAACCAGACCGGAAACAATCACAGCGTAAATGCATCGCAAAACAATATGTCCGGCGGATTGATCGCGGTCGATCAGACCGGAACGCAGAACACCTCCAACAGCTCTCAAAATTTTTCTGACAATAGCACCATCAAGACCAATCAGTCCGGTCAATACAACTACAGCAGCGGATATCAATCCTCTTCGAAAAACAGCAACATTACACTGACTCAGTCGGGCGCCCCCGACAAGGCCCCTGCCGCTGCTCCCACCTCCCCCTACGCTTTCTATTATCCGACCTACAACAACAACAGCGGCGCGACCCAAAACTCACAGAACAACAGCCGCATCACGTCCGATCAGTCCGGAAAAAGCAACTACGTATATTTCCAGCAGGGTCCATGGGACAATGCCGCCCAGAAGAACATCGGCGGTAGCGATAATCTGATCGGCAGCGTTCAGAGCGGAACCTCGAATAATACCAGCGCAACTCAGGCGGGCAGCAATCAAACGCTCGATCTTCAGCAGGCTGGAACCAACAACCAGATCCAGGCTCTCCAGAACGGCGGAGACGGCAACAAAGCGACCCTAATCCAGACCGCCAGCAGCAGCGGCAGCAAGGCCAAACTGGAGCAGAGCGGGTCCAACAACTCCGCGACCTCGACGCAGTCCGGCGCCAACAACACCCTCACGGGTTCCGGCTACCCGTATTACGGCGTCCGTCAGCTCGTTTCGGCCGGATCTCAAGGTTGGGTCTCCGAGGCGGCCTACCAGGGCGGCACCGGCAACCAGCTGTTCAACACCCAGACCGGCAGCAACGCCACCGCCTCCGTCTCCCAGATCGGGTCGACGAACGCCCTGAGCACCACGCAGTCCGGCACCAACGGCAGGCTCACGGCGACCCAGTCGGGCACGTCCAACGGCCTGACCAGCTTGCAGGGCGGCGATCTCGCGATGCTGCTCAGCTCCCAGACCGGCTCCAACAACACCATAATGTCGACCCAGGCGGGCTTCGGCGTGCAGGCGACCCTGACGCAGAACGGCAGCGGCAACGGTATCGTCGCCTACCAGAACGGCAGCGGCAGCGTGATCACCGGCTTCCAGGACGGTGCCTCCAACACCGCCAACGTCACCCAGACCGGCAACATGATGGTGGCAAACTTCAACCAGACCGGTGCCGGCAACACCCTCACGGTCCGGCAGCGCTGATCTCCGGGTACGCGCGCGGCTCGACCGTTCCTGCAAGAAGCGAAGCCGGTACGTCACAGTACCGGCTTCGGCCTGTTCCGCTGCCTCGATCGCCTCCAAGGCATCACGAACCACGCAGGCTCTTCGGGGCCACGAACAGCATCCAGAACAGACAGCGGGTCACTCTTTCGTGATTCGAATTATCGGGATGTTCCACAGATTGGGACGCTCGGACAAGACGCGTCCTCAATGGCTGGGCTATTGCATCGCAAAGGCTAAGGTTGGGTGGCCAAGCCAGATCGCGACCCCAGTCAATCGCCGGCAGGGTGTTCCACCCAGTAATCATAACAATAAGTGCCGAACCAAGGGGTCCGTTCCAATGAACAAGCATCTTCTCATGCTGTCGATGGGTGTCGCCGCGAGCGCCTTTGCCGCCACGGCCTATGCCGACAACAACCGCGCCTACACGAGCCAGACCGGCACCGGTGGCAATGCCATCACGATCAACCAGAACGACACCGGCTCCGATGCCAAGTCGGTGACGGCGGGTTCGGGCGGCAACAACGCCGTCGGCACCACGGACAAGGCCTTCCTGCAGACGGGCGCGGGCAGCAACACCCTGACCGTCGACCAGACCGGCACCGGCAACAGCCTCGGCAGCGCGGTCCAGGGCAAGCAGGACGGTTCGGCTAACAAGGCCGCGGTGATCCAGGCCGGCACGAGCGGCCGGGTCGAGCTGCAGCAGACCGGCACCAACAACGGCGGCGCCTCGGGCACGAGCAAGGGCCTCGTGAACGGCTCGGTCACGGGCAGCAACGTCGTCACCCAGGACGCGAAGGCGGTGAACGGCGTCATCGACCTGCGCCAGTCCGGCACCGGCAACGAGTTCAACCTGCAGCAATCCGGCACCGGCAACACCCAGACAGTGAACCAGTCGCTGCTCGGCAACCAGATCGTCACCAGCCAGGACGCGGCGAGCGTCGCCAGCACCCTCACGGTGACCCAGACCGGCACCAACGCGGCGACCCCGAACCGCGTCACCGCCGTGCAGATGAGCGCCAACACCGCTACCCTCACGGCGACGCAGTCCGGCACGGGCTCCACCGCCACCCTCGGCCAGACCCTCGTGGACGGGAAGAGCAGCCTGACGACCGCCCAAGTCGGCGACCGCAACAGCGCCACAGGCGCGCAGTTCACCGCGACTGGCAGCAGCCTCACCTTCACTCAGACCGGCAACGACAACATCGCGTCCGGTCTCCAGTCCGTCACGAACGGCGGCACGATCAAGGGCTCTCAGCTCGGCAACGGCAACACCCTCACGCAGAACCAGAACAGTGCGACCGGCTCGTCCTCGATCTTCACTCAGACTGGTAACGGCAACGGCGGCTTCGGCGATCAGACTCGCGTCTCTGGTAGTTCCGCCACCCTCACCCAGACCGGCGACGCCAACAGCGGCACGATCGATCAGACCGACGCGACCACGTCGGGTGTTTCGGTGACTCAAGGCGGCAACGGCCACACGGCCTCCGCGTTGCAGCGCGCCGTCACCAACGCAGCGATCACCATCGGCCAGACCGGAACGCGGCAGGAGAGCAAGGCCGAGCAATTCCTCGTCAAGGACGGATCGATCACCATCACCCAGTCCGGCCAGCGCAATCGCGGCGAGGGGTATCAGACCGACACCAAGTCCAGCACGATCGCGCTGACGCAGTCGGGGACGTCCGACTCATTGCTGTCGGGCTCCACCTACAGCAATTTCAGCAAGGGCGGGCAGACCGGCCAGACGAACAGCCGCATCACGTCCGATCAGTCTGGCGAGCGGAACCAGGCGGCGTTCGATCAGGACTACTATGTCTTCAGCACCGATACGCGCACTCCGGGGACGAACAACGCGATCGACAGCGTCCAGGGCGGCAAGAGCAACGTCACCATCGTGGCTCAAGTCGGCAACAGCAACGTGTTCGATCTTCGGCAGGCCGGCAGCTTCAACGACCTTCGCGCGGTCCAGTACAACGGCGACGGCAACAAGGCGACCCTGATCCAGACCGCCGCCAGCAGCAACGGTAAGACCAGCCTGGAACAGAGCGGCTTTGCCAACATTGCGACCTCGACGCAATCGGGAGCCAACAACAAGCTCATCGGCCCCGGATACAACACAACCTACGGACGCACATTCAAGCAAACCGCCGACGCCGCCTACCAGAGCGGCACCAGTAACCAACTGTTCAACACCCAGTCCAGCAGCAACGCCACCGCCTCCGTCTCCCAGATCGGGATGACGAACGTCCTGAGCACCATCCAGACCGGCACCAACGGCAGTCTCACCGCGGCCCAATCGGGCACCGCCAACAGCCTGACCAGCGCGCAAGGCGGTGATCTCGCAATGCTGATCTCCAACCAGACCGGCTCTAACAATGCCATCACGTCAACCCAGGCGGGCTTCGGCGTGCAGGCGAACCTGACGCAGAACGGCAGCGGCAACGCGATCGCCGGGACGCAGGACGGCGCCTCCAACTCCGCCACCGTTACCCAGACCGGCAATACGATGATGGCGAGTTACAACCAGACCGGCACCGGCAGCACCCTCACGATCCGCCAGCGCTGATCGTCGCGCGCCGCACGGCTCGACCGTGTGTTTTAAGATGCGAAGCCGGTACTCGACAGTACCGGCTTCGATCTGTTCCGTGTCCTTGAAGGTACATCATGCCACAAGTTCCGCCGCCGGAGCCGCCAGCCCTACGCTGTACATTGACTCAGAATGTCGAGAACGGCACGGTATCCCTCGGAGGTATGGTTTTTTCCGACTCCGTTCGTGGTGGAAGCTATAGACTGAAGGTGGTAAAATCAGGTCCATCTGGTTCGTCGATCCTTAACCAGGGCGGATTATTTGAAATCGACCCGCCACAGGCCAGCAAGATCGGCGAAATGACGTTCTCTCTCGAGGTCGGCGCGCGCTTTCACGCTCACCTCGTCGTGATGTCCGATGGCAAGACTGCCGAATGCGAGGATGGCAATGAACGCCTTTAATAAGACGGCCGTCCGGCTCGCCGCTGCATCCGGGCTCTTCGGCCTCGCCCTCGCGCCGCTCCAGGCACAGACGGCGGCGCCCGTCCAGGGTTACGCCGTCATCGGCGGCGAGACGATCCCGATTCCGCTGCTCTCCGACGGGGCGGACCGCACCATGGTCAATCAGTCGGGCCAATCGAATTCGGTCACCCTGGAGACCCAGGGGCGCGGCGTTTCGACGACGCAGACGCAGATCGGCAGCGGCAACCGCGCCGGCGTCTCCGTGGCGGCGGACCAGACCACCTTCACCCTCATGCAGTCCGGAAACCTCAACACGGCGAACGTGTCGGCAGTGAACGGCAGCGGCAACCGGCTCGGGATCGAGCAGGTCGGCAACGGCAACACCTCGAGCATCAGCGCCACCGGCCAGAGCAACACCATCGTCAGCCAGCAGATCGGCTCGAACCTGTCTAACACCATCTCGGATGTTGGGTCGAACCGCACCATCACTGTTCGTCAGGTTCGCTGAGGGTTTTTCCCATGATTATCCGCCCCCTTGTTCTCCTCGCCTGCCTCGCCGTTACCGCTTCCGCCGCGCAGGCCGGCAGCCTCGTGTATCAGCCGGTCAATCCGGCCTTCGGCGGCAGTCCCCTGAATGGCTCTTGGCTGCAATCGGAGGCGAGCGCCCAGAATTTCTACCAGCGCGAGGAACAGCGCCGGCAGCAGATCGGCAGCGCGCTCCAATCCACCAGCACGGCGCAGACACCGGGGCAGATCTTCGCCCAACAGCTGCAGTCGCAGCTCTACAGCTCGCTCGCCAACCGCATCACCCAATCGATTTTCGGCGAGAATGCTCAGACCAGCGGCAGCTTCGCGTTCCAGGGAACGACCATCGGCTTCGTCAGGATCGGTGGCAACGTTCAGGTGACGATCAACGACGGACAGTCGGTGACCACGGTGACGGTTCCGAGCGCGCCATAACTACGAGACCATGTGAGTTGAATGAGCCGTCGGCCAGAGACGGCGATCGGGGTTGGGGGTTCCAGTGCGTATCATCCATGTCTGTCGGGGCCTCGCGGCGGCCATGGCCGTCGCGTCGGCTGCCGCTTGTTCGCCCATTGGCCTGGTCGAAGGGCCGCTCATGGAGGCACCCACGGTGACGGCCCAATCCCCCACGGGCCTCAACCTCGAAACCCTGCCGCCGCCCCTGCGCAGCATCGACATCGCGATCTACAGCTTTCCCGACCTCACCGGGCAGAATAAGCCAAGCGACAACATCGCCGAGTATTCCCGCGCCGTGACCCAAGGGGGCGCGGCGTTCGCCGTGGATGCCCTGCGCCGCGCCGGCAACGGCCGCTGGTTCCGCGTGGTGGAGCGCGGCGGCCTCGCAAACGTGCTGCAGGAGCGTCAGCTCATCCGGGCGACACGGCAGGAATTCGCCCCCGACAACGCCAAGCCGCTGCCGCCGATCCGGTTCGCAGGCCTCATCGTCGAGGGCGGCATCCTCGCCTACGACGCCAACACGATCACGGGCGGACTCGGCGCGCGCTACCTCGGCATCGGTGGCGACACGAAGTACCGACGCGATGTGGTGACGGTCGGCATGCGCATCGTCTCGGTCCAGACCGGCGAAGTGCTCAACAGCGTCACGGTGACGAAGACGATCTACTCCATCGCCCTCAATGCCGGCACCTTCCGATACGTCGCCCTGAACAAGCTCCTCGAACTCGAGGCGGGCATCACCCGCAATGAGCCGACCCAGATGGCCGTGCGCGAAGCCATCGAACTCGCCGTCTACTCGACGGTGCTGGAGGGGGCCGAAAAGGGCCTGTGGCGGTTCCGCGACCCGTTCGTCGGACGCCGTCTCATTGAGGAGCATCAGTTCCGCGACAAGATTCCGCCCCTCGTCGACGCCGCCACCTTGGCGCCGCAGTCCGAAACGATCGTGGCCGCGAAGAACTAACGATGCCCGTTCGTCTGCGCATGCTTCTGACGGCGGTTGCCTGTGTCTGCTCGATGGGATCCGTGCGAAAGGAGGATCACCTGACAGCCGCCTCGTCGGCGCCCGCCGTGCCTGCCGTCGCGGGCGGAATCGATCTCCGCTTGTCAGATAACGTCGCTGCGCCCGCCACCGCCAGTTTCCTGCGGATCGGAGCGACCGGCACGTTCGGCGGCGGGACGCAACTCTGGGCAAACCCCCATACGCGGGGGACCACCCTCCAAATTGCCCCTCTCATTGCCGATGCAGCATCCCGCGCCGGTCTACCCTACGACTTCCTGTACAGGCTCCTCGTGAAAGAAAGCGGCTTGCGCCCTGATGCGGTGAGCCCCAAGGGCGCCCTCGGCATCGCCCAGTTCATGCCGGCCACCGCCCTCGAGCGTGGCCTCTCCGATCCGTTCGATCCCCAGGCGGCGGTGCTCAAGGCGGCCGAACTCCTCCGGGAACACACGACCCGTTTCGGCAATCTCGGCCTTGCCGCCGCCGCCTACAATGCCGGTCCCGGACGGGTCGACCGCTGGCTCGGCGGCATGGCCGCAATGCCCCTCGAAACCCGCGCCTATGTCCGCGCCATCACCGGCCGGGAGGTCGAGAGCTGGTCGCCCGCCGGGCGGATCTCCACGGCACCGGGCGCCGCGCAGTGGACGGCCCTCGTTGGTCCGTCCAGCGAGCCCGCGGCACCGCGCTCCGCGACGGTCGGACCGGACCGCGCCGGGGCCGCTTCGGCCATCGTCCTTCCACCGAGGGCGCTCGCGAAAACGCCGTCATCCAAGACGGACGTCGCCCTGACTGTCCGGAGCGCCAAGACAAAGACTGCGGAGCGGGTCGTCCAATCCGAACAAGCGTTGTGCGACCTCATGAACGAGCGGGGGCAAACCTGTTTCGTGCGGCAAATCTACTGACCGGGGCGCGTCCCACGGCCCGACCCGATCTGCTCGACCCGGACGGGATCAACGCTCGCGGGTGGGGCTTCGCGCAAGTTGCGGTCCGTCCGTGCGCTCGGCGCGGACGGGGCAGCCTCCCGGATCAGTGTCGGCGGCACGGGTGGAGTGCCGACGCTGGTGACGATGCGCGGGCCGACACGTCGGCCTTCGACGAAATCGAGGCAATCGCGCAGGGCGGTCGGGTCTTTGACGAAGGTGCAATCGTTCACGCTCGATGGCGACCTGTATTCGATCCCGGACTGCGCCAGTCCCGCGGACGGACTCAGGATCAGGCATCCCATCAAAGCCGACAGAGCGTGGCGCATGTGACCGATGTCCCGTGATCCCGGTTCTTCCGACACTGCTTTCCAAATCATTCGGATAAGCTGAGCCAAGCACAATGATCAATTCGAGAGTGCACTGCATGGTTCCCGGTCGGCGGTCTTCCGGCCCCGCGGCGCCGCGACGGCCGGGCGCTCGCCTAGGCAGCCTGGCCTTGACCGTTCTCCTTGCTGTTCAACCGCTTCCCCTCGCGGCCGCCGAGGCCGTCGCACCGGCGCCCAAAGCCGAGACGCCGCCGCCCGCGGCGAACACCCCACCCGGCGACGCCCGTGCGCCGCTCTGCGATGCTGGTTGCGTCCGCGCCAACGCGGAGCGGGCGGCGCAGGCCTGCGCCCCGCGAATCGAGAACGAGGCGCCGTTCGACTTCGAGTGGCTTACCCGTCCCTTCGGGGGAATCTTCCAAGAGGCCGATCCGCCCGCGCCGAGTGAGGCCGCTATTCGCTACAAGGGCGACTCGATCCGGTTCATGAGCCCGCAGCGCGAATGGGTCCGTATCACCTACGAGTGCGTGTTCGATACCGCGGCGCAGCGCATCGAGACCGTGCGCGTGCGCTTCGGCCGCCTGAATGGCCGCATGGCTCCGCCGCCGCCCGGCCCGGGAGGCCAATCCGCGGCCGTGTCCGGCCCGCCGGCTCCGGTGGCCAGCCCGCCACCCGTGGTACCGCCACGGAAAGCACAGAGGCCGGGGGAGCCGAACAGCATCGAGATCCTGCAGGTGAACCCTGCCCAGAAGCGATGATGACCGCCGTGTTGCCGACCGGAACAAGCACCACGATCTCGGCGAGGGCCGGTGGGATCCGCAGACTCGCGGCGCTGGCCCCCCTAGTCATAGGGCTTGTTCCTTGGGCGGCGGCGGCCCAGACGATTAACAACGTCAACGACTGCACGCTGCTCACCGATCCGGTCTCGCTTAGGCGGTGTGTCGACAGCTTCGCCGGACGCATCCAGAGGCCATCGGATCAGTTGCTCTCACCGTCGGCAGACGTCGTACCGCCCCAGGTCGAAGGGCGCCCGAACACATCTCCCGCAGTCGCTACGCCGAAGGCAGGGACGCCCAAGCGCGTGAACAATTGGCTGCCGGAGGCCGGCAAGGCCGGCGGCGTCATTCGCTCGAACCCCAATTCGATCGTGTTCGACCGGTAAAGGGCGGGTAGCTCCAGAGTGATTGGGAGATGCATTGACGGCCGGTAACGATTAGTCTTTGGTCAAGTGGGTTCGATCCGAGCTTTTCCGAACTCAACTCGGCTGCGACGTGAATATTATACTTCACGCTGCTTCAACGTTGTCTGACGGTTAACGTGTTCCCGATGCCAGTCTGGGTGAAAGAGGAAATGTTTTGACTGCCACTCTGGGCGATGATTGCGACATTGAAGCCCCCTTGCTGGAACCCGGTAATCTGATTGTCCTGTCCTACTTGCGTGAAGACCGCGTTCAGGGCGAACCCCATTGAATCCTGAACGGATAGGATGCGATTGCCGGTTCCGATCTGCTGTGTGGACAACATGGCACCATCACCACGCGTGCTGCGAAGGCTATTACTTGCCGGCGCCTCTAAACCCGTCGTAGCTCTCGGGGCGGCCCTTCCCTGAGCTGCCGGCTCCTTCGTACCGAACAAGTAAGTCGGATCGCCCCGATCATAGTCCCAAGCCGAAAAAAGTGGCGTTGTGAAGCAGTTCTGACGAAGGCAGGAAGCATCGTCGAGACTGATTGCGCCTCGATCCACAAAAGCCGCCTGCCGTGAAAAAATGCTCGTTTCGGCTGCCGATGGGCTCGTGGCGACGATGAGTCCGCATGTGGTCAGGAGTACCGTTCGGACGGCAGGCGTCATAAGCCGGAAGAACATGATTTTATGCTCCCTTGCGTAACAAAATTTAATCTCCGTTATCGGCGGGGCAACTACGGATTACAGAACTATACGTAAGGGGAAATGCTTAAGAGGAATGATCTCACGTTCGTGCGCTGCGCACGGATCTTCTCGTATGCTTAATCAGGCGATCGCGGTGCCATACCCGGCACCAAACGCTCACTTGTGGCGTCGAGGTTCGCTTTCGAACGGGTGTATCGAACAACGCGCACCCCTCGCTGGTACCTCGGGGTCCGAAGGCGCGTACTGTCTGAGCATCCCCAATCTTATGCAGGGACCCACGGCATCGTTCGGGATGGACGATGAAATTTTCGGGAGACGAACGCCACCTCGGGGCGCATCGTGCCGGTCGCGCGGCTCAGACCCTCGACGACTTGGCGTTCAGGACCTCGACCAAGCCGCGCATGTGTTCTGCCTTGAGGTCGCCCACGGCGCTGTCCTCAGGACGCAGCATGGCGTCGCGGAATTGCGCGGGTGGTACCCCGTAGGCCGCCGTGAAGGTGCGCGAGCCGTGACTGGCCGATGAAAAGCCGAGGTTCCACGCCAGGGTCGCGATCGGGGTAAGCCTGTCGCCCCGCAGGATCGCGGAGCGTAGGCGGGCTACCCGGCGCCGGACGATTTCGCCCTTGACGCCACCCACCGGGTCGAAGGCCCGGTAGAGCGCGCTGCGGGAAACCCCGGAGCCGGTCGCAACCAGACCTACATCGAGGTCGTGCCGCCCGAGATGGGCATCGATGAACAGCGACGCACGCAGTCGCCGTGCGGCCTGTATTTCTTCGTCGTCGCGATCCCGATCGGTGACGCATCGTCCGGAGCGATCCATGCCGTTCGCGATCAAACCGGCAATCAGCGCGCTCCCCCCGAGAGGAGCAGCGGCGGACCCGGCCCCCCCCCGGGCCAGGGACAGTACGGCCACGCCGAGCCCTGGGCAGGCCTTCCTCGAGAGAACGGTACCGTGAAAACTGCGTAGGTTTGGGACCACGGCTTCGACGACTTCCCGGGACAACGCAACGGTGACGAAGTCGGCGTCGTGCAGGACCGTACGTTGCGGAAGCGTGGTGTCGAACAGAACGACGTCGCCGGCGGCGAGGAGGCGCTCGTACCCCGGCGCGCCGGCAAGCATACGGCCCGACCGCAATACCTGAAGGTTCAGATGCTCGAGTCCATCACGCTGGGCTCGCGAGCCCTCCCGCTGATGGACTACCCCGACGACCTGCCGATCGAACAGGAACAATCCGGCGGCGCGACGCCCTATGACGGTCGCCTCGAACCTATCACCAACCCGCGAGACCGAGGACGCGACGGAATAGAGATCGTGGTAGGTTTCGAACTCGTCCGATGCGGCGCGTCTGAGCATGGCCTGTTTTTCGAAGGATGGGCTACGGCCCGTAAACCCGACGGGGCGATACCGAACCATCCCAGCTGATTTCGAACCACATTCATCCCATCCGGGTTCCGTCCCATCGTTCGACCGAGCGAAGACGTATTTTCCGAGTGTCCACGTTACGCGCGGCGGCGCAGTCCCGCCAGGGCGCCGCTTAACCCTAGGAGGGCGGCGACGGTCACGACGACAACGATGGCCAGCCCGATCCCCCCATAGTCAGACAGCCGGTCGCTCAAGGCACCGATCGAGGGTGGCCCTATGCCGAAACCCACGGTCGTGACGACGGCGATGAACAGAGAGGTGATCCGGCCGCGCAGGGGCTTCGGTGTCATGGTCTGGAGGCCGAGAAGACCGGCGGGCGCGGCGAGGCCGAGTAGGAAGATGAGGCCCGCGAGCGCCGTTAAGGAGACCGCGACGCGATCCGATAGGCCGAACACGGCCGCGATGGGTGGGGTGATCGCAAGGCACCCGGCGAGAACCAGGATCGCGGCGGTGCGCGGACGGGATCGTGCGAGCATATCGATGATCCAGCCGCCCGCCAGGTGACCCATCGGAGCCGCCAGGACCACGACGAGGCCGAAGGCACTGCCTGCCTCCGCCATGCTGAGGCCGAAGCGGCGCACGTAGAGGACCACGGCCCAGGCGTTGACGGATTGGACAATGAGGATCGTCGCGGCGCTGGCGACGGTGTGGGCAGCATAGCGCCGGGCGTGCCGGGCGAGCCAAGCAAGCGCATGCTGACGCGGTCGATCCTGCCTAGACGTCCGCACGCGGTCCGGGTCGTGCAGGACGAGGTAGAGTGTCGCCAGAACGAGATTGGGAAGGCAGCTCAAGACGAAGATCGCCCGCCAGGGAGGCAACGGGCCGAAGGGCGGCACGAACGCGATGGTCGCCGGCAGGACGGCGAGCAGACCGCCACCGGCCAGGAGGGCGGAGCTTCGGCCGAGGGTGGCCCCGGCGGTGTAGATGGAGATGCCGCGCCCGAGCTGGGCTCGCCCCTGGCGCTCGGCGATGAGGGAAAGGGCCAATGGTGTCAGGCAGGCTTGGCCGAGGCCGAGCAGCATACGAGCGCCGATCAGCTCGCTGAAGGAGGTCGCGAGACCGCAGGCCACGGATGCCGCGCTCCAGACCAGGATGCTAGCCGCGATGAAGCGGGGCCGATGGAGGCGGTCGACGAGCCCGCCGCACAGGATCGAGGCGAGGACAAACACCGCTACGAACGCTGTACCTTGCACAAGACCGACCTCGAAGTCGCTGAATCCCAACGCGGTCTTCATGGCCGGGGCCACGAGGGCGATGAGGAACCGGTCGGCGAAGGCGATGAGGTGCGTCGCCGCAAGAAGGTAGACGCCGGGCCAGAGGCGGATCGGCGACGCGCGGATGTCGGATCGACGTTCGTGTGAGGCGGGTGCGGGAATGACGGCGTTCCTATTCGGGACGCGCTGCGGCGCCTCCCTCAGCTCGACTTTAGCCATTCAGGCCGCCTGGCATAGGGCGTAGGCCCAGGCGGGTGGAAGACGGAACCGACGTTTCCTGCGGTCGCGCCTGCGGCCTGACATCGAAGAAGCTTCCTCGCGCCAGATGGTTCGACGGACGGCTGCAAGAGCATCGGAGAAGGTCGGCTGCGATTTGGGGTACCACGCAGCCACGGCAATCTGCCGCTGCTCACGCGCTGAGAGCCGGGTGGCGAGCAGAGTGACGATGGAGAACAGGGCGAGCGGGCAGGGGGTCGTACGAGCGATGGCCTTGTCGGACCATTGCCGCTGGGTCTCGACGCCGAGATGGGCACGCGCTTCCTGGAAGGTGACCTCGACCTGCCAGCGCCGGACGATCCTTCGACTAGCTCAGGATGAGGCACGTCACGATCTGCGTCGGGTCTCGTGCGGGGTCGGTGCAGAGTAGAGCTAGCGGCTGGAAGTGGTTCTCGGGATCGCGGATAAGAACCCAGCGGACTGGCACTACCGGCAGCCCGGAATGATGCCAGACGGCGGAAGCCGAGGTGATCTCGATCCTGCGTTCACCTGTGCCGTACCAGCCCGGCACGCTCACCTGCTGCCAGATGGTGGCCGGCTCGGTCAGGATCTTGGACAGGGTTGGCCGCCGTGCACCCGTCTTGCGCGGGCGCCCGATCGTACCGGGAAGCCTTGGGGGCGCTGGATCGTAGAGCGCCGCATCCAGGCGCAGGCGGGTGATGGCGGTGACGCCGCCGCGGCGCAGGGCATCGAGAAACAGCAAGGCCGAGAAGGCGCTATCGCCCACCAGCACGAGGTCGCGCCCCGGCAACCAGCGGCGCGCCTGCAGGGCCATCTGCCGTCCGACATCGAGCAAGGTCTTGTGCCGACGTCCTCGTTCCCGGCAGGCGCGCTCCGAGGGGACGAGGGCGGTCAGAAACGGCAATGCCCAGAGCCACGGGCCGAGCCGCGTCCTTACTCAAGCGATCGAGTGGACGCCTACAATGCCGAGGCGCGAGCCTTCCCGGACGATGACGACGTGCAACGTCGTCTCGGACGAGCAAGAGCAGATCGGTAGCAGTTCCTCCTTCTCTCACTTCGCATCCGGCAGGCTGATAGCGCCGGCCGCTGCTCTGCCATAGGCCGAGCACGTGTGAACCATCAGGTCCTCGGCGCTCGCCCGCGGTGCCCGGTAGGCGAGCACGTATAAGCCGGGCTCGGAGTCGCCGGCCGCGGTGGCGACGGCGGCGAAGCTCGTCTCGCGCAGGTCCCGCCGGCCGGGCAACCGGGCCAGCGCAGTGAAGGGGTTGAAGCGATCCGCCTCGGCTGCCGGCACCCGCATCGCGAGGTAGCGGTCCCCGACGAGCGGAATCGGGAACGGCGCCCAGGTGCCACGGATGGCGTGTGCATGCGCCTTCAGAGACGCCAGAACCCGCGGCTTCATGCAGTCGAGATGGATGTGAAGCTGATCCTGGCTGCGGCCGCGCGCCGAGTTCACCGCCAGGCCCACCTCGGCCACCGGCACGCGGCCCTTTAGGGGATCCGACACGAAGTGCCTCGCCGCCAGGGCGGCGCGCCAGTAAGCGGCCCCAATCGTCCCGCGCAGCGCGGGCGCCTCAAGGCCCGCCACCGTCACCGTCGGCAAGACGACGACATGGGTCGGCTCGCCCGGCGCGCGGAGAACCGCCGTGCCAGGGCGCTGGGCGTCCCCGAGATCCACGTCGAGGCACGGGAAGGTCCGGTTGGCGACCGTCTTCGCCAACACGCAGGTCTTCAACGCGGCCCAGAGCACGTCCCGGCTCGGATCGTCGGCAGCTCGCGCTGGCGCCGGCACCGCGGCCACGACGATCAGGAGCGGCAGGATGCAGCGCATAGTGTCCTCTCTGCCGCCTTCCCTCGCCGGAGCTGCAGCCGCCACGACCTAACGCATTGTCGTCGAGCTATCGGCAGGCCGCGTCGAAAAATGACGCGTATCGCCCGATCGCAGAAGAACTTGTCGCGTGCTTCCCCCGTGCTACCCTTTCGAAAACCGGGGAAGCACCGAATTTGTTGCTAGTGCTAAAAAGCTGTAAAATATAGGAAATTGGTGAGCGCGTTGGGGTTCGAACCCAAGACCTACAGATTAAAAGTCCGTTGCTCTACCAGCTGAGCTACGCGCTCGCGTCCGCCGTGCGGTCGGCCGCGCGGGCCGGCCCCGGGGAGGCGTGGGTGGAATAGGGGAGGCCGCCGGACGGGTCAACATGGGGGTTGCGCCGAACGGCGTCGCATCCGTGCCGCGCGGGCGCCATGGTCTGCTGGCATCGGCGGTCGGACGCCCGGATGTCGGGCCGGAACGTCAGCCGTGATCCCTCCCCGCCCTGCCCCGACCTCGCCTGCCCGTCGCTGGCCTCGCTTCGCCCTCGCCTTCGCCCTTGCCGGCCTCGGGTTCGGCCTGGCCGCGATCGGTTTCGTCGCGGCGATGGACCCTTATGGCCTGCGCGCGAGCCCCGGGCGGCCGGGCGCGATCATGGATCGCAACCAGCGCTTCATGCACCCGCGGATCGCGCGGGCCGGCGGATACGACGCGGCGGTGTTCGGGACCTCGACGGCGCGCCTCCTCGATCCGCACGACCTCGACCGGGCGTTCGGGGTGCGCTTTGCCAACCTCGCCGTCAACGCCGCGACGCCGGACGAGCAGCGCACCCTGGCAACACTGTTCCTGCGCCGGAACGCCGTGCGCGCCGTGCTGTTCGCGCTGGATTCCACCTGGTGCGCCGCCGCCCCGCCCCGCCGCACCGCGCACCCGTTCCCGGACTGGCTCTATGCGGAGGGCGCCCCGTGGGGCTGGCTGCGGCAGGTGAACGGGCAGAGCCTCGGGATCGCGGCCCAGGTCGCGCTCCACCGCCTCGGCCTCGCGCCGGCCCGCATCCGCGGCGACGGCTTTTCCGTGTTCACGCCGCCGGAGGCCGCCTACGACCCGGTCCGCGCCGCGCGCCACATCCACGGCGGCGGCAGCCCGCTCGACCCGGAGTCGGGCATGGGGCCGGCGGCGCGGGCGGGCGACGCCGCGCCCGACGCCATTCATGACGCCATGCCGATGCTCGACGTCCTCGACGGGCTGCTCGCCGCGGTGCCGGAGGCGGCGCGCAAGCTCGTCGCCTTCATGCC